>CBHROW010000007.1:0-35608 GCA_966080355.1 uncultured Chryseosolibacter sp. | reverse complement strand
GGCTGAATCGCCATGATGTTAAAAATGTAGAAGATGCGGAAGCGTATCTCACAAAGGCATTGCGGAATAAAATTTACGACCATTTCGACAGTATCGCTTGCCGAAGGAAGCATACGAAGAATGCCATGGAGAATTTTTCGGAAGAGCGTCACGTAGTCGATGAGGCCATGGTGTTCAACGAAGGGCTTAGCCTCGTGGGTAACGAGTTAAGAAAAATGCCCAAGACAACACAAACAGTTTTCAAGCTGAGCAGGTTTAGTAAATACACCAATGACGAAATAGCGGCAAAGACCCGCTTATCTGGAAAAGCAGTTGAGTATCACATCACACAAGCCGTAAAAAAATTGCGCGTACGGCTGACGATATTTCTCTCCTAGTTCGCTAAGCCACCTGGCACTCGCGAGTCCTCCTCATTATTTTTCAAAAATTAAAAAAACAGTTTAGGGTAGTAGCGTTTGGCAGCCGTCATACAATCGGGCACTGCTCTGATCTGACATGGATAACAAGAAACTCACTGACCTGATTCACCGGTATAAGACAGGAACCGCAACTCCCGAGGAGATTGCTCTTCTGGACAAATTCTGGTCGGCCGACACAGAAGCAGTGCCAGATGACCACACGGCTAAAGAACTGGAAGATATCCAGCGCGAAATGTTTCTCGCCATCAATGATCAGATTGAAAGACACGAACGTCAGCCTTCGCGGAACGTTTTTTCCTTTCCGCTTATTTATAAAGTAGCAGCTTCAATTGCGATTGCGTTGACGGTATCGCTATGGTTGTATTATTCTTCAAGTAATCTCAACGAAATACGGACGGCTTTTGGTGAGCATAGAACTGTGACGCTGTCTGACAACTCTCAAGTTATCCTCAATGGAAATTCTGTTCTGAGGTTTTCCGCCAAGTGGGGAGCCAATAGCCCCCGGGAGGTTTGGTTGGAAGGTGAAGGCTTCTTCTCTGTAACACACACTGTCAACAACCAGAAATTCATTGTGCATGGATCCGGTGAACTCGATGTAGAAGTGCTCGGGACAAAGTTCAACATGAAGACCAGGAACGATGCCTCGGAGGTTATGCTCACCGAAGGCAAAGTCAGACTTGCGATGGGCGAAGAGCAGAACGCGAAGGAACTCTTTTTAAAACCGGGAGACCTCGCAATGGTAAAGAATAAAGATCTATCAACCCGAAGTGTGAGACACCAGAAATACACTTCGTGGATGGATAATAAGTTGGTATTTGATCATACGCCTTTGCGTGACCTTGCTACCATATTGCAAGATACCTATGGCCTGACGGTTGCTTTCGAGAGCCGTAGCCTTGAAGAGAGAGAACTCTCCGGTGAAATCTCATCTGCCACCGCGGATGACATTTTGTACACTATCGCGGAAACTTTTGATCTCCGCGTTGAGAGAAAAGGTCAGGCCGTTACTATATCGACAAACAACAAGTAGTTTATTTTCCAATTATCCCTTAACCCAACCGATTATGACCCGACATTACTTACTTAAACCTTACTTAAAATGGTGCTGTCTCTGCATGGCATTTTTAAGTTTTGCACAAGTGACTCATGCGCAGGAAATTTTGTACGCTACCGCGCGAAAAACGAACCCGATTTCATTGGAGCAGCGAGCGTTGCGTGATGTTCTCAAAGACATCCAGTCGCACTTTAAGATCTCTTTCGTTTACGAATCAGTATTAATCGAAGGCAAGGCGATCTCCGGAAGCTTGGTGTATAAAAGCAGTGTAGAAAAAACATTAAGCACTGTTCTCACACCCATAGGCCTCAAATACAGGAAGATCAATAAGTCTACTTATTCGATCTTGTCTGCGTCACCGACAGCACTCAGCGCGAGCACAGTTACGAACTCTTCGGATTTTGATGCCACAGCGCTTGGCAGTTCCTTTATGGCAACCGGTGACATTGCCAGCTACAGTTTGAATGTTACACCGGAAATCCTGGTCAAAGGGCGTGTTATGGATGAACAATCAAATCCTATCCCGGGAGCAAATATCCTGATCAAGGGAACTACGTTAGGAACGAGCACAGATTCAGATGGAAGGTTCTCCCTCACCGTGCCTGATGCAAGCTCGGTTCTTGTCGTCAGCTTCATCGGATATTTATCGAAGGAGATTGAGGTTGGCGCCCAGACCGAGATCAGCATTGTGCTCACGGCTGACATCAAGCAGTTGAGCGAAGTAGTGGTTGTTGGTTATGGTACACAGAAGAAAGCTTCCGTTACCGGTGCCATTTCTTCCGTTTCAGCGAAAGAAATCACTACGCAGCCAGTAGTCAACGTCAGCCAGGCGTTACAAGGACGGATCGCAGGCGTTACAGTCGTAAACAACGGTGCACCTGGCGAAGCGCCCGTCATTCGGATCAGAGGTGTTGGCACGATCAACAACGCAAGCCCGCTATTTGTTGTCGATGGCTTCCCCACTTCAGACCTGAATAGCTTCAATCCGAAAGACATTGAATCTGTAGATGTCCTTAAAGATGCAAGTGCTGCAGCGATTTACGGATCACGTGCTGCTAACGGAGTGGTATTGATCACGACAAAAAGAGGAGCCAACAATAAAAAGCTTACTGTAAATTTCGACAGCTATTATGGTGTTGAGCAAGCATGGCGAAAGTTGGATCTTCTTAACACCCCGCAATACATCGATTACGCCACTGACTTGATGACCAATGCCGACATCTACAAGCAAGAAACCAAAGCTCCATCTGATCCGAATGTTGTTATCGGTTCAAGCATCCCGGCCAGGATCAGTTCCGGAGGATTGGATCAACCGATAAACTCTCAAACATCACAGACCTTCAGGCAAACAAATACCAATTGGCAGGATGAGATGTTCAGGACCGGAAGGATTCAGCAGCATAAAGTTGAGTTGTCTGGTGGCTCATCCACGTCCAAGATGTTTGCCTCTGTAGGTTATTTCCAGCAGGAAGGGATCATGCTTGGAACAGGCTACCAACGCGGAGATGCACGCTTCAATTCAGATCATAATGTATCGAAGAGAGTAACCGTAGGACAGAATTTTTACATTGCTTTCGATGAGCGAAAAATCGAGCAGCAGTCTGGCGGAAGAACGCAACTGCAGCACATGATCAGAAGTTCTCCATATTTCCCGGTTTACAATCCCGATAACTATGGAGGTTTCTTTGGCGCCCAAGGTGTCGATGGCTCAGACCCGGAGAATCCTGTGAGAATAGCCATGATGGACAAGCAAAATCAACAGCGATTGAAGTTTCTTGGAAATGCGTATGTTGATGTGAAGATCTTTGATTTCTTAAGTTATAGATTCCAGGGCGGTCTTGATTATGTTGACTACACCCAACGAACTCATCAACCCGCATTCAATACCGGAACAGGTGGATATTCGTCCAGACCGGCAGCCCTGCTGAATCAAAATCGTCAGAATTTTGCTTCTGTTTTGTTGACAAATCAGCTCACGTTCAATAAGTCGTTTGGCAAGCACACCGTCAACGCAACGCTGGTGGCGGAGCAACAGACAAGCAATTTCTCGCAGATCACTGGCGCAGGCGAAAACCCATTGTCGAACGATGTTAAAGAACCGGTTGCGCTTTCAAAGATCAGTTTCAGCGGAAACAGATCGCAGTCGGCAATCATATCATACATTGCGAGAGCGAACTGTGACTTCAATAACAAATATTTACTGGGTGCATCGTTTAGACGAGACGGCTCTTCCCGATTCAGTCCAAATAACAGATGGGGAAATTTTCCAGCGGTTTCAGTAGGATGGCGTCTCAGCGAGGAGAGCTTCCTGGCCGACAACAACGTGGTAAGTGATTTGAAATTGCGCGCGAGCTACGGTGTTACCGGTAATAACCAAAGCGGAGACTATGCATGGATCTCAACCATCTCCGGAAATCAGATCTATCAGTTTGACAAAGCCGGAGGAACTCCTTCAACAGGTTATACCATTCGCGCATTGGCCAATCCGAATCTTACCTGGGAATCTACTTACATGACCAACGTTGGATTGGATCTCGGCATCATCAACAACCAGTTCACATTGTCTGCTGAATACTTTAGAAATAGAACGACAGACATGATCATCCAGCGGCCCATCCCGCTGTCATACGGATATGACACCGCTCCGTACGACAATGTTGGCGAAGTTGAGAATAAAGGATTCGAGCTCGAACTCGGTTATGAAAAATCTGAAGGAGCGCTACACCTGAATGTATCGGGTAACGTGTCCGTTGTTCGTAACAAAGTATTAAGCCTTGGAGACGAGGGTACAACGATCGCGCAAGGCGACTGGTATGGCGACAACCTGACGAACACGAAAGTTGGCCAACCGATCGGATACTTCAATGGCTATGTCACCGATGGACTGTTCCAGGTAGGTGAATCATCACCGCTTCAACCGAACGCAAGGCCTGGTGATATCCGTTTTAAAGATCTCAATGGTGATGGCAAGTTGAACAGCGATGACAAGACAAACATTGGCCACTTCCTTCCAAAATTTGCTTACGGATTGAATTTCTCGGCAAACTGGAAAGGGTTTGATGCAATGCTTTTCTTTCAGGGAGTATCCGGGAACGAGATCTACAGTGTGGTTAAGTATGACCTCGAAGGCATGACACGCTTGTTCAACTCCGGTACCGCTGTGCTTGACCGATGGACTCCGGAAAACACGAACACAAATGTGCCAAGAGCGATCTCCGGTGACCCGAATCAAAACGCACGTGCGTCCAATCGCTTCGTTGAAAATGGTTCGTATTTCAGAGTTAAGAATCTGACTATCGGTTATAGCGTTCCGGTATCTTCGATAATGAAAGGAACTTTTACCAGGCTGAGGATCTATGCCACAAGTCAAAACCTGTTGACGCTGACCAAGTATAAGAGTGGTTATGATCCTGAAATCGGAAACAGAAATGCAACAACCAATGGATTAACGCAAGGAATTGACTACGGCCAGTTTCCTCAGGCGAGAAGCTTAGTCGTTGGTGTTCAGGTAGGATTTTAAAATATTTCGAATCATTTAATCGATACATTACAATGAAAAGAAAACTGATATTATCTCTAATGGGAGTGGTAGCGTTTGCCATCTCCTGCGATGATAGCGTGCTGGATAAATCGAATCCAAACGAGTTCACCCCGGATTCATTTTATAAAAATGGTACTCAGATTGTAGGTGCGGTAAATGCTGTTTACTCCAGCTTACAAAGCCTGGATCTTTTTTGCCGGGAATATTTCTTCCTGCATGATCTGCGGTCTGACGATGTAGCCGCTGGTGGCGGACAACTCGAAACGCATCGCGCTCAATTGCTCAATGGCACGCATGATGCTTCAAACGGTGTGCTTATGCAGGCTTGGCGCGGATGGTACCGCTTGATCCATCAGGCAAACCAGGTTATTGAAAATGCGCCTAAAGCAACTCAAAATGTTACCGAAGACCTGAAGAAGAGAGTGGAAGGGGAAGCAAGGTTTCTCCGCGCGTTGGCGTATTTCGATCTCGTTGTGGTGTTTGGAGGAGTTCCGGTGATGGACACTTACGCAAAGGCTATCGGTGAGGATAAACCACGCGCTACCGAAGACGAAGTATATGCGCTCGTCATATCCGATCTGGAAACTGCCATCAGCTATCTTCCCACAAAGGCATCGTATGACGCGAACAATGTAGGACGTGCCTGCACGGAAGCAGCGCAAAACCTGCTGGCTCGTGTATACATGCAACGCGGTGAGTATAACAAAGCGCGACCTTTACTATTGTCGATCATCAACAGTGGAGCATTCAACTCGTGGAAAAATAACCTGTACATCGAAAACTTTCGTGAAGAGAATGAATTTAACTCAGAGTCGTTGTTCGAGGTGGCTTTCACGCTGGCCAATGGCGGATCGAGCTGGGATGCGTCAGGACAGGGAACAAGCACCGAGGTAACTTTCCGCGGTCAGGAGTACGGACCTACTGCATGGCGAAATCTGATCCCTTCATCTTCATTGTTGAACGAATATGAAAAAGTTTCAAAGGGTGATGCTAAGGATGATCCGAGATACGCTGACTCTTTCTATTTCATTGGCGACAAGTATTTCAATGGTACCAAGACCATAACAGACATGCAGGGTGCCGATCCGAAGATCAGCTGGAAAAAATATCAGAATATTTACAAAGCTGAAACAGAAGATCAGCGATCAGGAATCAACATGCGTGTGATGCGTTATACCGAAGTGTTGTTGAATATGGCAGAAGTTGAAAATGCGCTTGGCGCAGATCCGGCTGCTATCGGCTATCTCAATGAGGTCAGATCAAGGGTGGGCGTTGCTATGCCGCCATATCCTACTGTGAATTATCCAGTGAGTGGCCCGGCTGAGGTTTTCAGGGCTATTGTTCACGAAAGGCGTGTTGAGCTGGCTGGTGAGCAGATCAGGAACAGAGACATCCTTCGCTGGAGAAAACTTGGTAAGCTCACTTCGGAACCTATTTCGTATTTTGCTCCGAAGCAAGCGCTCGCACCAATTCCATTGCAGGAAATTAACAGTAACTCTAAAATTTCTCAAGCTGATCAGAATCCCGGATACTAACCATATATTACAGGGTATAAAAGGAGCGAGACACACTCGCTCCTTTTCGTGTTAAAAACGAGATTGATGTAATGCTATGAAGCACAACTCCCAACGCTGGCCGATCCATAAAAAAAACTTTGACCGAACTACGATCTCGTTCACGCTTTGGGCGCTTGCCGGGTTGCTGTTTGCCTGCAACGGAAATAAGGAGAGAAAACTTTTTGAACTGCTGCCATCGTCAAAGACCCATATCGTATTTCAAAACAAACTGACGGAGAGCGACACCTTTAACGTGCTGAGTTTTGAATACATCTATAATGGTGCTGGCGTAGGTGTAGGTGATGTGAACAATGATGGCCTTACAGATGTGTTCTTTGCTGGCAACATGGTTTCGAGCTCCCTGTATTTGAATAAAGGTGATTTCAAATTTCAGGATGTGACTGAACAAGCCGCGATCAAAACCAATGTTTGGTGCACAGGTGTATCGATGGTCGATATCAACCAGGATGGTCTGCTCGATATTTATGTTTCTACCATCCAGCCCCATACTAAGAAACCTTCTGTTCCCAATCTTCTGTATCTCAACAAAGGAATAGATCAGGACGGTGTTCCAGCTTTCGAGGAAGTTGCCGCAAAAGTCGGGCTGGCCGACTCGAGTTATACCACACAGGCTGCATTCTTCGACTACGACCTTGATGGCGATCTTGATGTTTACATTTTAACCAATGCGCTTGAATCGTACAACCGGAATCAGATCATGGGCCTGCGCAACGATGGCACTGGCAAGAGTGTCGATAAGTTTTATCGCAACGAGGGAATTGTTGATGGACTTCCGGTATTTAAAAATATTTCGAAGGAAGTTGGTGTACAGACAGAGGGTTGGGGTCTTGGAATAGTTGTCAATGACATTAACCGTGACGGCTATCCCGATGTGTATGTTGCCAATGATTTTATGTCTAACGATCATCTGTATATCAACACGGGTGACGGCAAGTTTGTGAACAGCATTCGCTCCATGCTCAAGCATCAGGAACAAAATGGAATGGGGATCGATATGGCCGACATCAACAACGATGGTTTGAACGATATCGTTGTGCTCGACATGTTGCCCGAGGATAACCTTCGACAGAAGACCATGTTTTCAACAGTTGGTTATGACCGGTTTAGAATGTTTCGCGAAAAAGGTTACGAATATCAATACATCAGGAATGTGCTTCAGCTCAACAATGGAAATAACACGTTTAGCGACATCGGATACCTTTCGGGTATCTACGCTACAGATTGGAGCTGGAGCTGTTTATTTGCCGATTTCGATAACGATGGCTACCGCGATCTGTTCGTAGGTAATGGTTATCGCAAAGACATAACCGATCAGGACTTCATTGCCTACAGCAAAGAATCTTCCATGTTCAGCACGGATCGAAATCGTATGAACAACATTCGCAAGGAAATCGAAAAGCTCAGTGGTGTGCGGAAGCCTAACTTTCTCTTTCGTAACAATGGCGATCTCACATTCACCGATAAAGCGAAGGAATGGGGCTTGGATCAACCGTCATATTCCAATGGAGCTGCATATGCCGATTTTGATAATGATGGCGACCTTGATCTCATCACCAACAATATCAATGACGAAGCATTTGTTTACCGCAATCAGCTCATCAATGATCAATCCCGGAACGATCACAGCTTCCTTCGGGTGAAACTCAAAGGCGAGAACGGAAACAATCACGGGTATGGAACTGCGATCGAACTGTTCACCGATGGAAAACACTACTATGCCGAGCACGAAACCATCAGAGGATACAAATCTACGGTTGATGACATTGAGCATTTCGGACTCGGGAAAGTCAGCAAGGGAACGATTGATTCAATACGCGTTACCTGGTTGGGTGGAAACACTCAGGTATTGCGCGATGTTCCGGTCAACCAAACGATTACCGTAGCCAGTAGTGATGCCGTTGCGAAGACTTATTCCCGTCAGCCTCTCCCGCGATTGCTGACTGAGTCGCATGATAAGCTTGGCATTCAGTATAAGCATCATGAAGACGAGTTTGTAGATTTTCTCGAAGGACAGTTTCTTCTTCCGCATAAGCACTCGCAAGGGGCACCTGGAATTGCCGCAGGGGATGTCAATGGCGATGATCTCGATGATTTTGTGGTAGGTGGTTCTGCCAATAAGCCCGCCTCGGTTTTCTTGCAGCAAAAGAACGGTTCGTTTAAACGTGATTCGCTTGCCGTAAAAGACGCTGAAGACATGGGCATTCTGCTCTTCGATGCCGACAATGACGGAGATCAGGACTTGTACTGCGTCAGCGGAAGTTCTGAGTTCAAAGGCGATAAGCAGAACTATCAAAATCGTTTTTACAGGAACACGGACAATGGAAAATTTGAACTGGATGCAGGAGCGTTGCCAGAGATAACGAGCAGCGGGAGTTGTGTTGTGGCGAATGACTTCGATCGAGACGGAGACCTTGACCTCTTTGTTGGTGGAAGGGTGGTACCTATGAGATACCCGGAAACACCCGAAAGTTATCTTCTCGTAAACAACGGTCAGGGTAAATTTGAAGATCAGACCTTAAAGTTTTCTTCAACTTTAGCGAAGGCAGGCATGGTGACGTCTGCACTCTGGACTGACGTGAATAACGATGGCTGGACCGATCTTGCTGTGGTGGGAGAGTGGATGCCGTTAACATTTTATATCAACGGCAACGGAAAATCATTTACGCCACTAACAATTCCAAATTCGTCTGGATGGTGGAATAGTATTTCCGGAGGAGATTTTGATAATGATGGAGACATCGACTACATAGCCGGTAACCTGGGTTTGAATTCAATTTACAAAGCTTCCGTCCATGAACCCGTGACCGTGTATGCAAAAGATTTTGATAATAATGGATCGGTTGACCCGATCCTTTGCCGATATATTCAGGGAGAAGAACATCCGACACATCCAAGAGAAGCGCTTACCGCTCAGGTCGCAATGCTTCGTGGTGTAGTTACGAGCTACGCAAAATATGGCGGCATGGGCATTCACGACCTGTTCGCTAAAGAGCGATTTGAAAATGCGATAGTTTTGAAAAGTACGATGTTTACGTCTGTCTATATCCAAAATAATGGAAACGATCGATTTGAAATCAAGCCGTTACCTGCAGAAGCGCAATTTTCACCGATGTTCGGCACATTGATTACCGATGTTGACGAAGATGGAAACCTGGATGTGCTCGCGGTTGGAAATTCATACGCCAGTGAGGTGCTGTCCGGTTACTATGACGCAGGAATTGGAAATTTTCTGCGGGGTGATGGTAACGGAAACTTCAAGCCGGTTTCAGTAAACCAATCCGGTTTTTTTGTAGATGGCGATGCGAAAGCTCTCGCCAGGCTTATTTCTGGTGACGGCAAAGAATTGTTTGTGATCACTCAAAATCGCGACAGCTTGAAGGTTTTCACAAAATGTGATCAAGCTTCAGCAGGTAGTGACTCCGTTGTGAAGTTGACGCCTAATGACCGCTACGCAATAGTTACGCTTGCCAGCGGAAAAAAGAGAAAACAGGAGGCATACCTCGGAACGGGATACCTTTCTTCGTCAGCCAATTCGATCATCAGAAATAAGACTATCTCAAGCGTGGCGATTACCGGTAAAACCGATCTGAATCCCTGACAGACGTTGAATGATAGCGATCATGAGAAAATTCTTCGGCATCAAACTCATTTTCCTTTGCTGGATGATAATGTCTTGCCGGAACGAATCTTCGCATGAGCAGATGTTGAGCATTCTAAAAAAGCAGCGGGAGAACTATAACCGGTTCGATAATTTTTACGCATCTGATGCACATGTTGCTTATTATGATTCGCTGATCAACACTTCTTATAGTGCACAGGATAAAATGCGCTACACGTATAACAAGGCGCGCGCGCTGATTGCCTTGGGCAGGGAACACGATGCGGTGGAAATATTGGAGCCACAAGTGCAAAAGATCGATACGGAAAAAATTCAGGGCATGGACCGGTTGAAGGAGCTTCTCGGTCTTGCATACCTGCGCGGTGGAGAACGGGTGAATTGCATCAGGAATCATACTCCCGAAACGTGCATATTACCGATTCAAGGTACAGGCGTACATCGTGTGCCCACTGGTTCGCGTAATGCGGCTCGCGTGTATGAACAACTTTTGAGTGAGCATCCGCAAAACCTCGAGTATCGTTGGTTGCTGAATATTGCATACATGACCTTAGGCGAATATCCCGGCAAGGTTCCAGAAAAAATGCTGGTTCCTAATCTTGATGTTTCGATGGCGGAAATTGACTCCGGCATTTTTATTAAACCGTTTCACGACATGGCAGCTGTGCTTTCACTGGATGTCAATAACATGGCAGGAGGTTGCGTCATCGATGATTTTGACAATGACGGGTATCTCGATATCGTAACATCGGCATGGGGAGTGGACGAAGAAATGCATTATTTCAAAAACAATGCAGACGGATCGTTCAGTGATCAATCGGCTTTATCGAAGTTGAAAGAACTTACCGGTGGGTTGAACCTCATGCAAATGGATTACAACAATGATGGCTTTAAAGATATTTTTGTTTTGCGAGGCGCATGGCTTCGCGACAGCTACGGAATGCAGCCGAATTCACTCTTGAAAAACAATGGTGATGGCACATTTTCCGATGTAACTATGGCCAGCGGATTGTTGTCTTTTCATCCAACGCAGACAGCAACCTGGAACGATTTTAACAATGATGGATGGTTGGATGTGTTCATTGGCAACGAGACGTGGGAGGGAAACGCATCTTCGGGAAAACATCCGGCTGAATTATTTATCAGCAATCAGGATGGTACATTCACCAACGTTGCAGCGCAATCCGGTGTCGACTTCACGGGTTTTGTGAAGGGAGTTACCTCCGGAGATTACAACAATGATGGTTGGAAAGATATTTTTGCAACTTCGCTTTCAGGCCAGCGGTTCCTCCTGAAGAATAAAGGCGGCTCTGGAAAGACGCCATTGTTCGAAGATGTAACAAAACAAGCTGGAATTTCGCCTGACACGATCAGCAGAACATTTCCCACATGGTTCTGGGATTATAATAACGATGGTTGGCTCGACCTCTTTGTTGGCGATTTCACTTTTGATCGGCCGATCTCTTCATATTCTGCTGCTGAAGGATTGAATATTCCAACCGGAGTTTCCGGTGCTTGCAAGCTTTACAAGAACAACCAGGACGGAACGTTTAGCAATGTTTCTAAAGAGGTCGGATTGACCCGGAAAGCTTTCGCCATGGGTGCAAATTTTGGCGACATCAACAATGATGGATTCCTCGACATTTACCTCGGCACCGGAAATCCTGAGTTGGAGTCGATCGTTCCCAATAAACTTTTTCAAAACATGGGTGGAAAGAAGTTTGTCGATGTCACAGCACCGGCACGTGTCGGACATCTTCAAAAAGGTCACGCAATCTCCTTTGCCGATGTCGATAACGATGGCGATCAGGATATTTACATTGAGTTAGGTGGCGCATATAAAGGAGATGCATTTCATAATGCGTTCTATGTCAACCCCAATCAGGATGACCTGAACCATTGGATCGTGCTTGAGTTGGTCGGGACAAAAACCAACCGAAGCGCCATTGGATCGCGAATTAAACTTACGATTACAGAAGCCGGTCAAAAACGCAGCATCTACCGCGATGTTAATTCGGGTGGAAGTTTTGGCGCATCACCGCTTCGCAGGGAAATCGGAATAGGTCGCGCACCGAGGATTGAGGAAATTGAAATTCAATGGCATGCTGGCCGGAAGCAGGTTTTTCGAGACATTAAACCCAATCAGTTTCTCCGCATTACCGAGGGCAGCAACGCAGTGGAAAGTATCCTGATTGAAGAATTGAAATTTGGTAGTCATGGTTCCCACAGCCACCATCATTAATCTCTGGGTTATTTCTATTAGTGCCCGGAGAAATTCCGGTATGCTTCAGGAGGACCTAAGCCTGGCTTTGGCCTGGAAGTGGAATGCGCGGCCAGGGTTAAGGCCGGCCTGCCTGCCGTTGCATTGCAGACCGTGGGCGGTAGGCAGGATGAAGCATATCAGTGGCCCAGCGGCCCCGGAGCGACCAAAGATTTAATCGAAGTGATTACGTTAAAGTTGTGATGAATTTTCCACGAACACGAGTAGATTACTTCTTCGGGTTTGATGCAAGGAACTTGTTCACATCGAGCCAATGTATGAATGCATCGAACCACTTATTGCTAGTTCGATCCGGATTGCCGAGACCGAAGCCATGTCCTCCATTTTGATAGAGATGGAACTCGACAGGTTTGCCGGCCTTGTACCATGAATCGATCACGCCAAACTGACCACGGAAAAGAAAATCATCGCTCGCGATAACATTGAACATGGGTGGGGCATTCTTCGGCACTTCAACGGGGCCCATGCCGCCATAGATCGGTCCGATGAAATCGAGCTCCATAGTTTTTGAGTGGAGTGTGCAATGCATTGTCAAACCTGCTCCGGCTGAAAATCCGATCATGCCCAGGCGCGCAGTATCCACGCCCCATTCCACAGCGCGCTTAACGACCATTGCGTAAGCTGCCTCTGCATCGGCAAGCTGATTGGAAAGATCCATCTGTGGTCGGGGCGGAGGAGGTGTGTCTTTCTTCGCGTCTGATGGAGGCGCTGCTGCGGCAAACATTCGGTTCATTGACTCCTTGAATGCATCAAGCGATTCAGGTGTAGGCTGAAGTCTGTACTTAAGCACAAAAGCAGCGATGCCTTTATCTGCCAAAGCTTGCGCCACTTCCCAACCTTCGTTCCCCATCGAGAGCCAACGAAATCCACCTCCAGGCGCTACAATTACTGCTGCGCCATTGGCCGTGCCAGATTTCGGCAAGAATGGAGTGAGTGTTGCCGTTGTAATATTGCGCGCCATCGGATCTCCCCACTGGCGAAACCATGTCTCTTTGGCGGGTTGATCTTTCACACCGCCCGTTCCAAGCTTGATTGCATTTGGCTCCGCAGGTGCTTCGAGCGGATAAATGGTTCCGTCCTGCGCCATGGCGAACGTAGCAATTAAAACTAAGCACGCAACAATGGTTATCCTGGGCAATGTGTTGAATGTGGTTGACATACTATGTTGAATTTTTAAAGCGTTGAAACTATCAAATGTTTGACTGATGAAAATCTTTTGAAATGTCCATGAGTAAGACGGCTGTGCTACCGGCTCTCCCTAAGCACACAATCCAAAAATCTACGCCTCATGCTGTAATAGGGCGCAATCGTCCTTGCTGATACCTTCATATTTCGACATGAAATTCTCAAGCCGGTTTGAACATACTTTAATAAGTGTTTTTATTACATTTATCTTTTTAGAATGGGCTAATTACTTTTATCAACATGAAAAAGCTAACGTTTCTAGCACTTGGAGCATTTCTGATAGCAGCAGCCATCGATGCCCGCGCGCAGAATTTGAAACTCAATGATCTTGAATACTTCGAATCACAAGGCGTGAACGTTCTTGTATACAGCAACCTTTTCACCGGTGGTTTTAACGATGAAAAGAATGCCGGGATAGAATTGATCCACCATGGCGTGAGAACCGTGCAAGGTGGCGCTGTAAGACTTTCAAACACACCTGAGCAGTGGGATCTCGTTCCTGAGATCTTAAACCGAAAGGTAAATCCCACATCACAATCCATCGAGGCTACGCTGAGATATAGAGATTACGATTTTGATTCACGAGTTGTGGTGACTGCAAAGGGAAGAGGAGCGGAGATCGCTGTTTACCTCGACAAGCCAGTGCCACAAGCCCTTCAGGGAAAAGCCGGATTTAATCTCGAATTCCTTCCATCTCAATATTGGCAAAAAGCCTATGTGATGGATGGACGATATAACCGTTTTCCACGCTATGTTGTTGGCAACTCTGTCACGAGGCCTGACAGCGAAAAACCAAAGCAATTCAAAGGATATAAAACTTCCGATGACAGAGGCACGGGAAAATTCATCGATCCACTTCCGCTTGAGACAGGACGCTCGATGATCCTTGCACCCGATGAACCTTCGCGGTTGGTAAAAATCACCTCGCAGGATGCCGACCTGATGCTTTACGATGGCCGCGTATTGGCACAGAACGGCTGGTTTGTAGTGAGAAGCATTTTGCCCTCAGGGAAAACGGGAAAAGTTCTGACCTGGAATGTCGAGCCGAACGCTATTCAAGGTTGGATCAGGGAACCTAATATCGGATTCTCGCAGGTAGGTTACATCCCTTCTCAAACAAAGGTTGCTGTTATTGAGCTTGACAAAAAAGATCAACCGCTCGAAAAGGCCTCCGTGTATAAATTGAACAACGATGGAACGGACAGTGAAGTATTTAGCGGAAGCATAACCGCGTGGGGTAAGTATTATAAATACAACTATGTGAAGTTTGACTTCACGTCAGTAAAAACTCCAGGCATCTACTATCTCAAGTATGGCAATCTTAAAACAAACAACTTCATAATCGACAACAAGGTCTATAATGAGATTACCGATGCTACAAGCGACATATGGATTCCGATTCACATGAACCACATGGTTGTGAACGAGGGTTACCGGATCTGGCATGGCGAGCCATTCAAAGAGGGTTATCTTCAGGCTCCGCCAAACACCGATCACTTCGATTTGCATGCACAAGGCGCGACAACGGATACAAAGTATAAAGCGCTTGAACGGATTCCCGGATTGAACATCGGTGGATTTTTTGATGCAGGTGATTTCGATATCGAGACGGGCGCGAATATAAACGTGGTGCAAAACTTCGTTCACACATGGGAATATTTCAAGCCTCTACGCGACCAGACATTCGTTGACCAAAAGCACCGCTATGTCGATCTTCATCGCCCCGATGGACCTCCGGATGTGTTACAGTTCATCGAGCACGGAACTTTGAACCTTGTCGCGCAGGCAGAGAACGTGGGCCACATGACGCAAACACTTTCCAATGCTGTTCTTGACAATTACCATCACCTTGGTGACGCAGCTTCAATAACAGATGGTCTGCCTTATAATCCCAACCTTGGCCCGTATGAAATAGCTCCAGACGGCCGGTCGAGTGGAGTTAAAGATGATCTCTGGGCATTCACAACCAGAAACCCTGCCCTTGATCTGCGCGCAGCAACAATGTTTGCCGCAGCGAGCAGGGCCTTGAAGGGATATAATGATGATCTTTCAGGAAGAGCGCTGACGCAATCAAAGAGACTTCTGAAAGAGGCTACTGAATTACTCGCGAATCAACCACAAGACACTTCACGCTGGCGCAGATTTGCAAACGTTGGGACTAATCTCCAACTGTTCATTGCCACTGGCGAAGAGCAATACAAAAAGAAGTTCGAGGAAATTTTATGGCCAGCACTTGATCGCACTGTTAATTTCAATCTCCTGACTGCTTTAAATGCCATCCCGCACATGGACGAGTCATTCAAACAAAAGTTGCGTCCGTATGTCGTCAAGTATAACGATTACATAAAAGGTCTTGAAAAAGACAATCCTTACGGAGTACCAATCGATCTGGGCAACTGGGCTGGGAGCGGATCGATCACAAACTTCGGAACGACCATTTGTTTTGCCAGTAAATATTTTCCTGACGTGATCAGCGCCAGCCATGCTTTCAAAGTCACCAATTGGTTATTCGGTTGCCATCCTTACCACAACTACTCGCTTGTTGCAACGGTCGGGGCTACACGTCCGAAGGCAGTTTTTTATGGCAATAACAGGGCAGACTTCTCATTCATACCCGGCAACGTTGCTCCCGGTATATTGTTTAGAAAGCCCGACCACTTTGAGAACTATGACGACTGGCCATTCCTTTGGGGACAGAACGAAGGCACGATTGCGGGAAATACCAACTACTTGATCTTCGGATCCGCTTTTAAGAGCATCGTCAAGTAGGCGATGGCTCAGTGGCTCACAGTGGTCAGCTCACCGTTCACGGTTCACCGTTCACCGTTCACAGTTCACAGTAGGTCTTCACCAGTCTAAGTTGTGAACTAATTATAATATTTTTGCTGCCGCAGGAACTTTTGATTCTATCCCCGCGTATATAGATTTATCGAAATATTTCGATATTTGAGGAGAAACGGAACAGTATGATGAACGCCAAGAAAGCAGAAAAAATATCGAAAGCATTGTCTGACCCGCATAGGATCAAGATCTTACAGGAGATCAAAAAACAAAACGATGTCCTGTATTGTTGTGACCTTGACAAGGTATTAACGCTGGCGCAACCGTCTATTTGCCATCATCTGAAGCAGCTCACCGATAACGAGATCATCACTTCCGAAAAAGAAGGACGCAACGTCAAGTACAGCCTCAACGATGCAGTGTTGGACGAATACATCGGGTTCCTGGAAACACTGAAGAAAAAATAACTCCACCACCTTTTCACTCTTTATCCATTTTACCTCTTCTATCACTGTAAATAATATATCGAAAAACTTAAATAAATCAATAAATAAACCATGAGACTTTTTTCCAAAAATCCATTTCTCAACAAATTAAGCACTGTGCTTAGTTATCTGCTGCTGAGCGTGATACTCGCAGCGTGCACCATCAAAGCAGGCGAATTACCGGCCAACCATACTTCCAAACCAGTGATTGCCGGAATTCCGGTAGACGCATTTGTGCTGAAGCCCGGCACCATTACAAACGAAATTGTTTTGACGGGTAGTATTCTGGCCAACCGGGAAGTGAATATCGTGAGCGAACTGACAAGAAGAGTTATCAGTGTCCATGCTAAAGAGGGAAGCAAAGTAAAAAAGGGAACATTGCTTTTTCAGTTGGACAACGCTGACCTGCAGGCGCAACTCGAGCGCTTAAGACAACAGGAAAAACTTGCTTTGCTGAATGAGAGACGATTGAAAGATCTGCTCGAGAATGACGCCATTCCTCAACAAGATTACGATGAAGCTGATACAAACCTGAAAGTACTGAAGGCTCAGATCGATGAACTGTTAACGGTCATCGGCAAAACGCGGATCACTGCTCCCTTCGATGGACAGCTTGGCATGATCAATACGCATCCTGGCGCGATCGTATCGAATAACACGGTGTTGACCGACATCCAGGACAACAGCGTTGTGAAAGTAGAGTTCTCTGTTCCTGAAAAATATACGAACATGATCTCATTGGGCAGTGAACAGCGTTTTACAACTCCGGCCGATAAATCCGTTTATGTATCCACGATCGTTGCCCGGGCAGCAAGCCTTAGCACTGACACAAGAAGTCTGGTAGTAAGAGGGATTGCCGCCAACCACCATGGAAAATTAATACCAGGACAAAGTGCACGCATCACGCTTTCCTTGAATTCTTCCGCTAACGCGCTGACTATTTCCTCGAATGCGCTAATTCCATCACCGGGTGGTTATTCTGTATTCATCTCGAAAGCGAACAAAGCGCAGGCACTGCCGGTTGAGATCGGGCAGAGAAATACGGGTACAGTAGAAATCGTCAAAGGCCTGACGGCTGGCGATACGTTGATCACCAGCAACCTGCTCCGGCTTGCCCCGGGAACCCCTGTTCAGTTTGCTTCAATAAAATAACATCTCAAAAAAATTAGACTTTCATGAGTGCAATTTCACAAATAAGTATTTCAAGACCTGTGCTGGCGGGCGTGATGTCAGTGTTGCTGGTATTATTCGGAATAGTGGGCTACACCTATTTAGGAACGCGCGAATATCCCGTCACCGATTCACCGATCGTGATGGTGACTACGGTATACCCTGGCGCAAGCTCAGACATCATTGCTTCACAGGTGACTAAGCCGCTCGAAGAAGCGATCGCTGAAGCCAACGGTATTCGCGCTTTGTCTTCCGTTTCGCGTGAGCAGGTGAGCATCATCACGGTAGAGTTTAACCTGGACGCAGACCTGGAGGCAGCCGCCAATGATGTGCGCGACAAAGTATCGAAGTCACGTCAGCAACTGCCTGCCGATATCGAACCTACCATCGTTGAAAAAGCCGGGCCAAACGATTTCCTCGTTTTCCTTACCGTGCAGAGTGATTCCAAAAGTCTTGAGGATGTAACGGACTTTGTCAACATCAACATCAAGGAAAAATTGCAATCTATTCCCGGTGTGCGCCTTGTCGACAGCTATGCGGGACGTAAACGGGCTATGCGATTAAGAATGGATCCTTTGAAGCTTGCGTCCTATGGCCTGACTCCTTCAGATATACAGTCTGCTTTGCAAAGAGAGAATGTCGACCTGCCCAGCGGACGCATTGAAGGATCGAACACCGAGGTTACGTTGCGAACCCAGGGCAGGCTCGTGACGGAAGAAGATTTCAACAACATGATCATCCTTCAGAAAGAAGGTGCCATTGTGAGGTTCAAAGATATCGGCACAGCGGTGATGTCTTCCCAGAACGAACGCACAGCAATGATTGTAGGAGAGGGACAAACCGCCCGATATGGAGTCGGAACCGGAGTTCAGCCACAGCGCGGTGCCAACTCCCTTGCCATTGTCGACCAATTCAAACAGAGATTTGACGAGATCGTCAAGTCAGCTCCAAAAGATTTTATCATCTCTCTCGGAAAAGATTTTACCGTACCGGTGCGAAACTCCCTCTCGGAAGTGGAAGAAACATTGATCCTTGCCTTCGTGCTCGTGGCGATGATCATCTTCATTTTTCTCCGTGACTGGAGAAGCACATTGATTCCATTGGTTGCCATACCGGTATCGATCATCTCCGCTTTCTTCATTATGTACCTCGCTAACTTCTCCATCAATGTGCTTACGCTGCTGGCTTTGGTGCTGGCGATCGGCCTCGTGGTGGATGACGCCATCGTGGTATTGGAGAACATTTACAGCAAGATCGAAAAAGGAATGAATCCCTTAACCGCAGCGAGAAAAGGATCGGATGAAATATATTTCGCGGTGATCTCTACTACGGTAACACTGGCTGCCGTATTCCTGCCGATTCTTTTTCTGGGTGGCATCACCGGAAAGTTATTTCGTGAATTTGCGATTGTTGTTGCCGGATCAGTGTTGATCTCTGCTTTTGTTGCTTTGACGTTGTCGCCCATGATGAGCGCTTATCTGCTGAAGCACAGTGCCTCCGAAGGGTGGTTATACAAAAAAACAGAACCATGGTTTCAGGCGTTGAATAACGCTTATGAAAGATCGCTTCATGCATTCTTTAAAGTAAGGTGGTTAGGATTCGTTCTTCTGGCAGTTTCGTTTGCCATCGCATACTTTCTGCTGCCGAAGTTGCCCTCAGAACTGGCCCCACTCGAAGACCGCTCCATGGTTGGGCTCGCAGTGATTGCACCGGAAGGAACATCTTACGAGAACATGGAACAAACCATGAAAGAGATCAACAACTTTGTTTCTGACTCGATACCTGATCTCAATGGAAACCGCACGTACGCGGGAATAGCAGCAAGTGTAGGAACATTGGTTCAACCTGTGAACGGAGGATTTCAGTGGATCTTTCTGAAAGATCCGGCAGAACGGACCAGTGGCATGACGCAGCAGCAAGTCTATCAAAAGCTGGTCGCTGCTTCGGCAAAATTCCGGGATGTTATGGTGATCCCGATCCAGATCCCGACCATCGGAGGATTTTCAAGTTCACAACCCCTGCAGTACATCATACAGGCTCCTGACCTGAAAAGCCTGATCGATGTTACACCCAGGCTGATGAGCGAAGTTTATCAAAGTAAAAAACTTAGCTTTCCCGATCCTGATTTTAAGATCAACAGACCTGAGATCGGTATCACTATCGACAGGCAGCGCGCTGCGCAGCTTGGGATCTCCACACAGGAGATTGGGCGGACGTTACAACTTGCGCTCAGCGGAAGACGCTATGGTTATTTTATTTATAACGACAGACAATACGAAGTTATCGGGCAACTTGAACGTGAAGACCGGTCTGCTCCCGCTGATCTGCATTCGCTGTTCCTGAAAGCAGAGAACGGACAAATGGTTTCGCTCGATAATCTGGCGAGCATGAAAGAAAGTGTAAGTCCTCCGGCCATTTATCGGTACAATCAGTCTTACAGCGTTACGATTTCAGCAACGCCTTCCGCGGGAACGAGCCTTGGTGAAGCCATTCAGGAAATGGATGTTATTGCAAAAAAAACATTGCCTCCCGGATTCACAACTGCGCTGGGCGGACAAAGCCGGGATTACTCTGAAAGCAGCTCAAGTCTCATCTTTGCTTTTGTTTTTGCAATCGTGCTGATCTACCTGGTCCTTGCTGCACAATTTGAAAGTCTCATTGATCCATTTATCATTCTGCTGACAGTACCGATGGCGTTGACTGGTGCCGTGCTCAGCTTATGGATCACGAGCCAATCGATCAATGTATTCAGCCAGATCGGAATTATCATGCTGATCGGGTTGATCACGAAAAACGGAATCCTGATTGTTGAGTTTGCGAACCAACGCAAGGAGGAAGGCCTCAGCGTAAAAGATGCCGTGCTGTCTGCTGCAGCGTCCCGTTTCCGTCCTATTCTGATGACCACGCTGGCGATGATCTTTGGAACCTTGCCCATTGCTCTTTCGCTGGGAACTTCTTCCGGAAGCAGAACTTCGCTGGGAATTGCCGTAGTCGGTGGACTGGTATTCGCTGGGGTCCTTACGCTCTATGTAATCCCTTCGATCTATTCTTATTTCTCGAGAGCCTATGTTCCCAAACCAAAAGAAGGTCATGATGCTGACCATGCCGTGGCGCAACCTGCAACCGCTTAACTGAATTTAATTTATGACATCAATCAAATATTATATTTTTAGTCTTGCTCTCCTGGTAAGTTTTTCCCAGTCGGGAGCGCAGCAACTTACGCTCAATGATGCTATTACATTAGCACAAGCGAATAATCCTGAATTAAAATCGTCCCAGCTGGAAATTGAAAAAGCCGGACAGCAGAAGGTCATCGCGCGAAGCTTGTTTTTACCATCCGTATCTGCGGGAGCACAAGCGAATCATTATTTTATGCTCCCCGCTTTTTTCGGTTTTGGTGAGACCAATGAAGCTGGCAAGATCCCTTACGGAAGGTTTGGAGGAAAAGATCAGCTGGTGACATTTGTTTCTGCTTTACAGCCGATCTTTAATCCAACAGGCTTCCCTTCTTTACAACGCGCCCAGCTATTGCAACAGCAAAATGTGATTTCCGCAATCGCCCGTCAGACCGAAATTCTTTCGCAGGTCAAGATGAGCTATTTACAGATCGTCATTTTGAACGAACGTCTGAAACTGGTGAATGAAAGCATCAACCGGAACAAGCGCGCACTCCAGGACTCGAAGTCTCTCTTTTTGCAAGGGAAAGGATTGCGGGTTGATACTTTGCGCGCTTACACATCTGTAAAAAACCTGGAGCCGGATCTGACCAGGATTTCCTATGCACTGGAGACATCGAAACTTCAGCTGAAATCGCTGATTGGTATTGATTCATTACAGATCACAGAACTGAGCGATTCACTTACGGTGCCTGCGTCTGAAGATCTTGCAGATGAAGCGACTCTCTATGAGCAAGTCATGGTGAATAATCCGGAATACAGAATGTTGAAGCTGGAGGAACTTATTACAACTCAGCAGGCGAGAATAGCTTCTGCTTCACGTCTGCCCGTGTTGTCAGTCGTTGCTCAGTACCAGATTCAATCGCAGACTAACCACTTCGAGTATGGCAACGCATTTTACCCGAACTCATCGTTTGCAGGATTACAGTTATCCATACCTGTTTTTACCGGGCTGAGCACAAACGCAAAAGTGAAGAATGCATCGATCGCCAAAGAGCAGGCGTCACTCCAGGTGCTCAACAGGCAATCACAACTTCGGACAAAGATCCACCAGGTTATAGCAAATATCCGGGAGGCGTCATTGCGATTGGAAACGACAACGGTGGTCCAGGAGACGGCAAAGATCAGTTACAATATCATTCACTACCGATATAAGAATGGCATTGCTTCAAGAATTGAGCTCACGGATGCGGAACTGGCACTTTCCACTGCACAATCGAACTACCTCGAAGCGGTGTATGACTACATCGCTGCGAGAATTGAATTGAACAAGCTCAAGGGGACCTGGGAGGATTAATTCACGCTGAACAAACATTTGACTTATCAATGCTCTCATATCTGTTGGGGGCATTTTTTTTGAGGATCATCTGCTGTGTGCTTTGATGCTGAAGTTTATTGCGTGATCCGCATAGTCTGCCAGTCAGCGCGCTCTGATCATAAATGCCGTGGTATTTTTCCACAGCAGTCTGTCCGCTGTCCATCCGAACGGTTGTGAAAGTGGCGGGTATCGGTTATATTACCTGAGCGGTTCTTGTTTCTAATTAAATCCCATGACAAGAAGGTCTCTCATACGCTCATCGATGTGCTTCCTGATCGCTATTCTTTCGTGCACAAGGGAAGAGATCAACATTACCTGCCCCGACCCATTAGGTACTGATGCGCGATCTGTTAAGATATCGCAGCTGAGTTGCTTTGTCGATGGATTTAAAGGCTGTTTTGAGATCAGACAATCCGGAAATTCCCTTTACTTCCAATCCATTTACCTTTCTTCTGATCCCGATCCGTCCGAAGCACCATTGATTTTCGATACTGGCGAAGTTTCATGCCTGAGTGAAGTGACACAGCGTCCGGAAAGCGGATGGACCTACGTGGCACCAGCTGCAAGCAAACATGGTTATGTTTTCAAAATGAAAGATGGATCTCTTGGAAGGCTTTTCATCGACTCCTGGAAAACATCCGGAAGCCAGGTGACCGAAGTTAATATTACAAGGCAATATCCCTATTGACATGTTGCGAATGCGAAAACTGATCAGTGTTTATTTGATGCTTGTCATCAGCATGAGTGCAGCAGCGCAATCGAAGATCTATGTTTCCGGTGGACTGTCCAATGTCTTCGGTTCAGGCGTGAATATATTTCTTGGCAGTGACAGCTATGGCATAAAATTCAACTATGCAGCTTTTGATGCAGAGTATCAGCGAAGGGTTATCGGCTCATTTAATTTTTGTACCGGTGTATCGTTGTTCACTGCAGGCTATGAGACAAATGATGACTCGTTCAGTGCCGCAAGCCAGTTCAAGGCAACGTACCTGGCCATACCGTTGATGGCGCGATGGAACGCGGGAAACAAAAACCTGATTTACATCGATGGGGGAATGATGCCCTTTTATCTCGTGAGCGCCAATCTGAAAGAAAGCTTCGACAAATTTGGTAATAACAACCCCGTAGTTGTCGAGGGCGACATCACTAAATATTCCAACCGGTTTTTCTATGCATTCAAGTTTCAGATGCTGGTGTTGATCAACCGCGTTTACACCGGATTTTATATCATCACGCCATACAGTGGCCAGTCAACCTTACGGGGATTGGACGGACATTGGGGTCTCAACAGCCAACAATCAACATACCTGCTTTCAAATGGATTTTCGGATTTCACGGTGATGGGAATCAAACTTGGCGTCAGAATAAAATGAAATACACCCGCGTCATATTATTGGCGGTATTATTTGCGATGTCCTGCATGAATGGCTGGGCTCAAAAGTCTCCGGGGAGAGCGAAGATCTATCGCGATGTCAAGCGGTTAAGCAGAACAAGTGATCCCGCCAGTGCGGTGAAAGAAATTGAGGCCATCCTTCCTACAATCACTTCAACCAAGACGGGAATTACCAGGATGCGATTCCTGCTTTCCTTTCGACTGGCCGACCTTTATGTGCGGACAGGAGAGTATGCGAAAGCGGAGGGCTTGCTTTCTTCGCTTGTTGCGGAAGTGAAAAAAAATAAACCCCGTCCCATCAAAGCAACGCTCGGCCCTGACGGCACCATGTACGATTGCTTTGAACGGCTCGGATATTTCTATCTTAAAACTGGAAACCTGAGAAAAGCTGAAGCAGTTTTTTCGGAG
This sequence comes from uncultured Chryseosolibacter sp., assembly GCA_966080355.1. Lineage (GTDB taxonomy): Bacteria > Bacteroidota > Bacteroidia > Cytophagales > Cyclobacteriaceae > Chryseosolibacter. The sequence continues at coordinate 11,204 of CBHROW010000007.1, read as the reverse complement.
AGTGCATCTGTCCGCAATTCCGTATATCCGCCCCGCAGCGTACATCGGGTTCATCCTATTGTGGGTTATGGCTCTCTGTATTTCGCCCAGGGTGAGATGGAAAAAACGTATGCTTCGTTCAACAAAGCTGAACAGCAACTTAATCGGGCTACCTCGACATCATATGACTACGATAACGTCACACGGCTTTATCTCAGTGACCTGGCCGAGATATGCCTGTTGCAGGGAAGACATCGCGAAGGCTGGGATTACATCAACAAGCTTTCCATCGCCTCATCGGGAATCGGTAAATTCGGTTCCCGCATCGGGCGGAATCTTGAAACATCACGGATCCTCGAGCTGAAGGCCCGCTACTATCTGCTGCGCGGGGATTATTCTCATGCAGAAGAGTACCTTGATCGTGCGCTTCATTTCTACTCGCCAAAGATCACTTCATCAGATGTCAGGTTCAAGCTGTTGAAAACGCAGGCCCTTCTGTATTGGTACCGCGGTGACAGACAAAAATCAAATGAAGCTTTTCTCAACCTCATCCGGTCATACCGTGATCATATTGCGCAGAATTTCATCGCGATGAGCGAGTATGAAAAAGAACAGTTCTACAATACGCTCAAAAGTGACTTCAACCTTTTTAATGCTTATGCGCTTGACAATCACTCCTCGTCAGGTGCACGAATCCTTTTTGAGGAAATGTATAACAACGCGCTGAACACAAAAGCGCTGTTGCTTAACGAGACCAATAAGATCAAGAACAACATCATGCAAAGCAACGATCAAACCCTGATCGCCAGGCTGAGGCAGTGGGAAGAAAGCAAGTCAAAGTTATCTACCGTCTACTTTGACAAAAACGCTGCCGGCAAAGTTGACTCTCTTGAAAAGGCGATCGAAGTTCTTGAAAAGCAGATCAACGGGCAGTCGAACCTTTTTGTGGAAAAAGAAAACTCGCGCCATTGGGGCCAGGTTAGATCAGCACTACGACCGGGAGAAGCGGTTGTTGAGATGGTCCGCATTAATGCTGTGGATAAAAAAGTAAAGAACAACTATGGTCCCAATAGCGGACTGAGTGATTCTATCGTTTACCTGGCGATGGTCGTGCGTCCTGACATGGACACGCTGCAATGCATCATTCTGCCCGAAGGCAAACTGCTGGAGACACGTTTCCTTTCCTACTATCGCAATTCAATTACAGCCAGGAGTGCCGACAACCTCACGTACGATAAATTCTGGACGCCCCTTAAATTACAATTGAAAGATGTCAGCAAAGTTTATTTCTCACCCGATGGTGTCTTCAATCAGATCAACCTGAACACGCTGAGAAATCCATCGACCGGAAAATTTCTGCTCGATGAGATCGAAGTCAGCTACCTGACCAATAGTGGCGACCTGCTCAAGGCCGATGAGAAACCTGACGAGATACCTGTCGGAGTACTATTTGGAAGGCCGGAATTCGATCGTGAGAAAATCAATAGCACTTCGCAGCCAGGTTCAGAATCATTTTACGGAACAAGAAACGTGCTCACAGACGTGCTGTCGAACTTCAAAGACCAGGAGTTTAGCGACCTTCCCGGAACTGAAGCCGAGATCAATACCATCGAACAGACCTTGCGCGGAAGACAGGTGAAGGTCCGGACTTACAAAGGACCGGATGCACTCGAGGAAAATGTGAAAGCCATCAACAACCCGTCCATACTGCATATTGCCACACATGGTTTTTTTGTTGAAGATGATGCCAGTCATGTGAACCCGATGATCCGCAGCGGTCTTGTGCTGGCAGGTATCAAGAATCATGAGACGACTTCAGGCGAAGATGGCATACTTACCGCCTATGAAGCCACTAACCTGAAGTTGGACAAGACGAGCCTGGTAGTGTTGTCTGCATGTGAAACAGGATTGGGTGAAGTAAGGAATGGGGAAGGAGTTTACGGATTACAGCGGGCGATTATCGTTGCAGGCGCGAACAACCTGCTCATGTCGTTGTGGAAAGTGGATGACGAAGCAACGGCTATGCTGATGTCGGAGTTTTATAAAAACTGGATGACCTTCGGAAATCAGACTGCGTTTCGCAAAGCGCAGATGTTCCTCAGGGAAAAATATCCGGATCCATACTATTGGGGAGCATTCATCATGTTAGGCAAATGAAAAAGTTCATCACCTTACTGGCATTGATCAGTTTGTGCTATCCGGTAGCAGCACAGATCAGTGTGAATCCTTTTGTGGGCATAAACTCTACCAAGATGAATAATGGCTACTACTTTGAAAACGGTGGAGCATTCGGCCTGGGTGGCATTGAGATCGAATGGAGGAAAAAACCGAAACAACATCATCAGCTCTACCTGACACTGGCGACCGGAATAAGCTACCTGAGTAATGGCTTCTATCACTCGACAAATTTTTCATACACTGCGGTGGATTTTTATACGCAGGAAATTGCAGACCTCAAGATGCAGTACTGGCAGGTTCCCCTGACGATCCGTGTAAACTGGCAGCCATTTCCGCTTGTCGAGGATTGGAAGATCTTTCTCGGGTTGGGAGTGTGTAACAATATTCTGATCAAGTCGACCCTTCATGAAAAATATACGGAAGTGTTTCTCAATGACGATCCGCTTGCTCCGCCTGTTGTTACAAGCTTTGAAGACAGCCGCGATATTACCGCCTCCGGAAAAAAGAGCAGCTTATTCAGGCGCGTTGAGTTTGGAATGAAGTACAAGAGGGTGCAGCTATCGTACCGTTTGAGCAAGTCTCTTGCCGACTTGTATCATAGTGGTTTGGAAAACGACTGGAACGTCCCTGACGATAAATCCTGGTATATCGACTCCCATAATTCTGCAGGAAAAACCACCGAGAAATATTCCGAGCTTGTCGCGGCTTTCAGGTTTGGCAAGTGATCCTCCGTTGATAAGCAGGCCTGGATCAAACGACCCTTGAGCTCTCTTTAAGAGTCGAGGTGGTCGGCATTGTTCAGAATTTTTTTATCCACAGGTATGGAATCAGTCTGCTGCTGAATATTATCCGTCTGGCAAAGTGTGATCAATATGGGTTTCCGCGTAGGCAGGAGGGATGTGCAGCCTGCGCGATGGAGTTCATATTGTCACGGACATGACTTGATGCCGGTCGCGCCCTATCTGAAAAACCGGATCTTCAACGGATAGCGCCACGCTTCAAGACCGCGGTACACGCGAAATGCATTGATGGCCGGGAACAATCCGAAGGCAACAAATGAGAATGTTGCGCCAGCAAGCCAGATCCAGAAGATATAGTTCATCAGGAACATGCCAGGCCATTCGCTTCCTGGAGCGATCAACGGAAGGAACATCGTTGACATGAACGTGAGGAAACCAAGAGCAGCAATGATGGAGTAAGTCAGCTGACCGTTGAGGATCTCTTTGCCGTGCTTGTTGATCCCATTCACTTCCTCACGCTTCATCATCCAGAACATGAATGGCAGCAATACATTGCCGATCACAGGGAAAAAGAAAAAGGCGATCGGAGTGGCGTGCAGCACGGCAAGCTGATTGAGCTCATGCTGCGTAGGTTCGGGCAGCAGCTCCTCGAGGTTGACGCCCAATGCTTCTGCAATAGTAGTTAGTGTGTGTAACCGGGGATCAACTTCTCCGGATTCAATGCGCTGGATCGTGCGAACGTTCAGTCCTGTAAGTTCCGACAGCGTTTCCTGTGTCAGGCCTTTTGCTTTTCTGAACTGGATGATCTTTTTACCAATTGCTGATTCCATATTCTTTTTTGAACAAAATTGGATCTAAGCACATGACAATTGTAACGGTTTTTACCCGACAATTACACGGCATGTTTGTAAAAGTGGGTTGGGAGGCATTTTTTGCCACGAAGGCACAAAGGCACGAAGGAAATGCAAAAATTAAGCGCTTGGATCAAAGCGCAATGCCCGAGGGCGCTCATCAGACCTCAGCGGACAGCTGTTTCATCTCTGGGTTTACGTTTTGGATCAGTTCCAGCTTCCACACTCTTCCACGGTTGTTGAGATATTTTTCTCTTGCAATCGCATCTGTGATCAACTCAAAACCTTCGAAATAAACAAGCTTGTAAACATTGTACCGCGCGGTAAACGACTTTGGATTTTGTTTAGTGCGATGTTGCCACAATCGTGTTCTCAGATCATTGGTTACTCCAATATAAAGAACCTTGTTATGTTTGTTAGTAAGAATGTATATCCACGCTGCATGCATTCGTGTAATATAGAGCAGTCACCTAATCAACCAAAGCCGTTGACTTTTGTTGATTTTGATTGACCGTTTAAATGCATTTTATCCGCGCTCCCTTCAATCTAGGGTAATCATTGAGTTGCTCGTTAAGTTGCGCTCACTCACATCAACGCTCATCACCGAAGCCGCGCTAACCTCCATTCAACGCACGTCATCCCTCGTGCTCGCCACTCACTACAACGCGCAGCAGCATTTGCGAGGGAACCCGCATATAGCAAGCAACACCTATTCAAGCACAGGCCGTTAATCAATGCTCTTCACCGAACGCGCACTCAGACAAAATTAAAGCTCGTCACCGAATACATCGCCCCGATCTGCGTGCGCAAAATGCGGGATAGCTTTTCATTGTAAGACTTGCTATTAGCGGGCTCCCGCAGGTAAAGAGCTGCATTTCATAGTTATCGCTGCGCGCGCGGGATGACGTGCCATGATGGGAGCGTGTGCCGGCTCAATGACGTACCAAGGAGGGAGGCGGGCTACGATGGGAGGGAATGCGGCTTAATGACGTGCCATGATGAATGGGCGTGGGGCTTAATGACGAGCTTTGATATCACGCTTTCACTTTAAACACCGCTTTTAAAACTTTCTCCGCATTGCCGCTTTTTATACACGGCATGTGCAGATCATGAGGAAGAAAATGGTGAATTGTCCTTGTTGGACTTTTAGCAATGAATCATACTCAGGTTTGAAGAATGCGGCATCTTTGCTCTCGTCATAAGGTGTGGTGGGGGTTTGCCCCGCGAACGTTGATACACCCATCATTTCTTCCCCACGCAACATCAATTGAATATCGATGTATTTTTTATGACGTTCCATAATGCAATTGCCCGGATCTTTCGTTTCATACTCCATCAGAATAACAAACAGATCTTCGCCTTCGATCAGGAGCTTACCAGGAGGAAATGTCCTCAAATTACAGGCGATAAAATTCGAAGACTTAAGGCTTAAGAGCGCGAGCACTTTCAACTTTACGAGAGTTAGATGACTCTCAATGCAACGAACCAAACGTAAAGGAAGATCTTGGAATCGTTGTCGTGTTGATGTCCAGCCAATTGCCAGTGCCGCCAAGAAGGATCTTGTTGTCAGATATCCTTATTAAATCACTAATATTATTGCCGTTGAGGTCACCAATAATAAGATCTGTGATTGGCGTTGTATCATTCTTCAGCAGGGACCAGCTTGTGCTCCCATTATGCCAAACTGTGAATGTTGATCCGTTCGCGCGAAAGACGTCAAAATTTCCTGTGCCAAATTGCCCCAGTAACAAACTACTTGCCGGGGTTGGGTCCGTCCATAGATAAGTCCAGGTATTTGCAGCGCCTTCTGAAAAGTACCAGTCACCATCTGCCAGAAATAAATCGTCTGTAGAACCATTGTTCATTCTACCAGCCTTCAGAAGATCAAAATTATGCTGTGTGCTTAAAAGAGGATACCAGCTCTCTGCAAAATCCCTCGATGCATTTACCGTTCCGTTCTCCCAATAAAGAACATCTGTTTTGTTGTTGTTATTGAAGTACCCGAATTTCATTTTGTTCATCGAATAATTTGTTGTCATGATCTCCGCCCAGCTATAAGATGTTGATGGAAACGAGTCAGTTTTATGAAGTGATGTGTAATACAAGTGACCATTTTCCAGTTTGAATATATCTGTTAGAGAATCGCCATTATAGTCACCAAACTGATAAGAGAACTGATATGGGTCGTTCGGGCCGTCAGGCTTTAAGAAATCATTCAAGTGCGTTGGCACGATCACCATATTACTCGTGCTGGTGGTGTTCCAATCATTTCTGATATACCATCCCTGATAGCTATTTGCGAAAATGTTGTTGCACACGACCAGATTACCGCGGTCAAATTTGGCTGTAATTGAATTCCATGATTCAATCTGAATGGCATTGTGGGGTACTGTATTAACAAATAAGTTATTTTCAATAAGAGTTAAAAATTCCTGACGACCACGTATTTGGATGTTAGCCGTAGAATAGTCGCGAAAATCGTTGTGATGGATGTGGATATACTTTCCACCATAGCTGGCAGTGTTATTATTTGCGCGATGCATGTCAAAGTTGTGTGCGCTATTTCCTCCAACTATTATATTGCAATAGGCCTCGTATCCGGATCCGCTTGTTCCATCTCCTGCAATGTCATGCCAGTTGTTCTCGAACACATTCCCATATATTTTACCAAAGCCGTTGGCAGCCATAACGCCATAACCTAGCCCTTCAAGATATCGTTTGTTGGAATGGATGTCGTTGTGGTGTATTTTATTGTTATTTGAGAAAGTAGAGCTCCAGCCTCCGAGTATAACACCAGCATGTGGCCAACCCCTGATTTCGCAATTGTCAACTTCCAGGCTACTTGATGAAGACGAATTGATGACAGACTTTATCATGCCGGCCGACCAGTGAAATGTTGATGGCCCCATAAATATCAACCCGGTAAACCTGACGTTGTTTCCAACACAGGTAAACAAAGAATGACCGTTCAGACTATGCGTAAGAATAGTTGCAGCACCTAAACCTCCTCTGCCACTCGCGATGGTAACTCCTGCATTTACCTTGATCGAGTCCTCTCCAAGACCAGTCAGATCAATTTCAATAGAATCGATGTAAATTGTAGCATTGGTGGCACTTTCAATTATGCTCTTAAAATTAGCAGCTGTCGTGAATGAAGATATAATAATCTGACTACCAGGAGTCCTTGTAACTTTACGTGAATATCCAGAACCACCTCCCATAGGTTCATCGTTACACTGTGAAAATGGGCTTGTGTGAGATACTTTTCTTGCGTTTGGACGACTTCTATCGTTTGGTGCTAAAGGACTTTTTGTAGTTGTTGTATTTTCCGGATGCACGATCTCGTGGTCACACGAAAATAGAATTGCAAGACACGCAAATACAAGAGTGTTGCAGAGGGTCTTCATTTTTTATGAGATTTTTTGACTTCAACAAATATAGCCGTCACTTTGCTAGTCAGGTTGATTGGTCGTGAATATAAATTTAGGTGTTCTAGATTAGGGGGGCTTTCATTCGGGTGATTCTATAATAATCAGAGAACTTATTTTTCTTACCGCTTTATTGATGGGTATCTGCGGTAAAAAACGACTTTTGATTTTGTTGAGTGCGATGTTCTCAAACCGTGTTCTCAGATCATTGGTTACCCTAATATAAACAGGATGACGTGCCACCACCGGAGTGAGTACACCTCAACCACGGGCAATGCCTCCATGCTTCTACGGCAACTGGCAACTAATTATCACGCTTTCACTTTAAACACTGCTTTTAAAACTTTTTCGGCAGTTCCGCTTTTTATGCTCGGCATGTGCAGATCATGAGGAAAGAAAATGGTGAATTGTTCTTGTTGGACTTTTAGCAATGAATCATACTCAGGTTTGAAGAATGCGGCATCTTTGCTCTCGTCATAAGGTGTGGTGGGCGTTTGCCCCGCGAGCGTTGATACATCCATCATTTCTTCGCCACGCAACATCAATTGAATATCGATATATTTTTTATGACGTTCCATAATGCAATCGTGCGGATCTTTCGTTTCATACTCCATCAGGATAACAAACAGATCTTCGCCTTCGATCAGGTGCTTACCGAGGGGAAACATCCTCAGATCGTTAGAGGCGATAAATTCAAAGGACTTTTCGAAAAGTGGTCCGAGGGATTTGTACCGGGCAGCATGGCTGATGTGATCGAGGATCATACGTGTTCGTGTCAGTAGTAAATAGATATTTTTCTTATTTCGGCTAAAAATGCGCAGCGCAAGATAAAGGTTTTAATTCATCAGTATCCTTTAAAACAAGAACACCGGATTCCTTCGGAAAAAGGACTGGACACGCGAGGCGCACGTATTGGGATATCGGCACATTGGCTAGCCGTCACATCATCCCTGATCCCTTCTTGTTCGGACAATGAGGAATATGTCAATTGAGCTTTGGAGCGGGAAGTGGTTGAGGATTGTTCATGGCCCACAACACGTTGATTATTTTCCATTGACCGTCAATCTTCGCGAGCTGGCAATAATCAAAGAAAGGGAACTTGTTCGTTGTGATTTTGATGGTCGCAATATTTTGGGAGACATCATAGATAGTGACTTTTGCTTTGAATGGCCCTTCACCTTTTACCTGATTGATATTTCTCTTGGCTGCAAATATCAACGAACTTGCGCTCATGAACTGCACACCGACATTTCCATTGACGTCAGTCGACACGATTCGCTTGGCGAGTTCAGGGTGTACAGCCTTCGCCACTCTGGCACCATCGGCAGTGTAAAAACCTTCAACATAATCGAGCGCAGCTAGCCGTATCGCGACTGTATCAGCGAGTTGCGCTTTCATGGTGATGGCAAAAAGCATAGCAGAAATTGTGAGAATGATTTTCATGGTAGTTTGGTTTGTTCGTGTTCCAATTGAAGTTTTTCAGCGTTCTGTAATTTACCAACGATGCATCGTCTTGTCAATTGAACGTCCGCTTTCGCACGCAGCGGCCACCGAGGCAGAGATTGGAGGAGATAATAATTCGATGATGAAACAGGTGATGAAGGTTTATATAGTGTTAGTAGGGGAGAAGGCGGGGAATAAGCGCGTATAGTATCGTCTTGTCATATATTCCGCCTGCCTTGGTGTTCCCACTGTTTTCCATAAGAAGCACACTCGCGCCTTCGTTGATGTTTGCGTTGGATACAGCTCGGTAGACACCAACGAACGCAGTCTCTCTGAAGCTCTGATGCAATTGTATTAAACTGTGCCGTACTGAATCGCGCCACTCATAGTGACAAAATCTCAAATATTTTTAAATTCAGCTTTCTAACTTTCAATATGCGCCTGATCCTGATTGTTCAATTTGTTTTTCTCTCACTCATTGTAAATGCACAACCCTCTCTGAAATCGAAAGGGAAAGTCAACGGGAGGTCATATATGTACTATGTCATGAGACCTGAGCAAACGGCTAAAGGGTTGGTATTGTTAATGCCTTCGCGGGGTGAGTCGCCTAAAAAGCTATTTTGGCATACACCGATCCCCCGACACCTTGCCGCGCACGGATTCATCACTGTAGTTCCGGAGGTTGGCTACTCGTTAACACTCCAGGACGCAACAAGGAAAATACTGGACGACCTGATCGAAAACGAATTGACGAAGGCCCGGATGCCAAACGCGTTTTTGTTGATAGGGGGATTTTCATCTGGCGGAGCGATTGCGGCCAGCTATGCCGAATACAAACTTTCTAAAGATAAAAAATCGGTGGGAGGTGTGTTTCTAATAGATCCGCCACTCGACCTCGAACGCTTTTACAATGCCTGGGTACCGCTGATCAGTTCCGAATGCCCCAAGGTGATAATCGATGAAGGCAAGTTTATAAAAAGATACCTCGAGCAACTGACTGGTGGCAGTCCAACCGAAGCGCGAAATAACTATTTGAAATACGCACCGTTCATAGCCAGCGACTCCTCGGGCGGCAATGCCAGGTTCTTAAAGACCGTTGCAATCCGGTTATATACGGAGCCCGATCTCAGCGCGATGAAACAACGGTATTGTAAAGATCTATCATACCAAAATCTCAATTCGTCTGATCTTGACGCTCTAAACGACTATCTGATCAAGCTTGGCAACTCAAAAGTTGAATACATTAGAACCAGCGGTCGCGGTTTGCATTCATGGAACATTGTCGACCCTGAGGAATTGGCAAAGTGGGCAGACAACATCCATTGATATTCAACCATGGGAATGGAACCTGCAGTTTTCTGACGCAAACAAATTCAAGGTATTCCGCTTTGATGTTTTTGTGTCTGCCGGGATCTCGGTTCGCTGTGTACAAAATTAGCGATTGCTAACGTTTCGTTTACATATTCTTTTGCAAGTCCTTCAACAACGCCAATTTTTCATTTTTGAAATTATACCCGGACACATTCTGATGTTAAAACCAGGCGCATAAGCTGCTGGTGAGAATTAAACTTCTTGATGTTGGATTTCTGTGGTCAAGGTAAACAGGCCCGGTAGAAAAAAACTGACGCGCTTCTGTTCTGAACAAAATGTTGTCGTCAATCTTTACATCTATTCCCATTGAGATGCCATACGTTTCGAAATTCTTTACCGATGTGATGGGTACGACTAAGACGCCATTGTGATCTTTGAAATATTCCAATCGTAACGTCCCTGACAGTTTTTGAAGAAAGTAGTATCGCGAGATCACGTTCGCCTGTGCCCACTTGAATCGCTCACCCGAATGTTCTTGTATCCCGTAGTAAATACAGGATGTCACTGACAGTTTGTTTTTGTTATAAATAAAGTATAGATCAGAAAAATACCTCGCGCCATCAGTCGAATCAATTGCAGACTTTTCCTTTCCAATAAACGTATTCCAGTTGATGAGCAGGTTATTGTTAGGGCGGAACTCGAGTTGAGATCCAAATGACTTCTGTGAGTTTTGGTCTGTTATCTGTTGCCAGCCGTTCATGAGGAAAAGGTAGACGGATATTTTTCTTGAAAGTGGTAACGTTGCTTTGGCACCTGACAGGTAATAGGGAACATTCTCAGCTGCCAGTGATCTCGTGTAGGCAAGATGATCTTTTGACAGCGCACTCTCATTGGTATAAGGCGATCCCAATACGCCCACGTCAATCCAAATCCCTTTATTCTTGAAGATGCGGATCCCGGCATTCGCTTCTATCAGGTTTTTTAAAGACCCTGATTCTTTTGCATAGTTCGCATTCACGTAAGTGCCGAAGCCAGGAACAATTCGCGCGCGCACCCTTTGAGAAGAATACTTAACATCGACAAAAGCGAGGTTGATGTTGACCTCGTTGTGTCGCGCCATTGAAACAAAGTAGGGAATGTCATTACCTTGTGGCTTGTTAAAGTTATAGGCATAGTAGCTGTCAACATAGCCTTCTAACGTTACACGGCCCTTGACTTTGTAATCGGCAGAGTCCATGGTTGCAGTATTGATGACTTGACCGAAACCAGTGAAT
>CBHROW010000006.1:0-37394 GCA_966080355.1 uncultured Chryseosolibacter sp. | reverse complement strand
TCCACTTCATGCGCACCCGTCATCGCACTGAGACGTTCGGGCTTACCGCCAGCCACGGGCAATCGGTAGAACTGTTTTTCACCTGGATGAACTTCATTTGTGGTGATGTAAAAATATTTCTTTGAGGCTGGGAGTGTCACATTCTGTACTTCAAACTTTCCTGACGTCAGTGCTTTCGTTTCATTCGTATTCACATCCGTCAAATAAAGATGAGAATAGCCAGTGTCTTCCGACAGGAACCACAACTGATGGTCGCTCAGCCATCCGGCAAATGGATCACCAAAACCCCAGCCTAAAAACGGACCAACCCACGCATCGTCATGTATGCGGTGAAGAGATTTAAGTGTTTTAGAGACGGGATCAAGTAGCGTGATCCAACGATCCTTGTTGTCTGTCGAGCGCACCACAACTGCCGCCTTCTGACCTCCTTCCGACCATGTGACATTGGTGAACGTTACCTGACGCGATTCCTTTTTTTCTTTCCTTACCGACTTCCCTTCTGAACCAAATGTGATCTTGTCTTCAATGCCAGGAAGTGAGTTCACTGAAATCTGAATGACGGTGTCCTGCGCAATGTCGTAAACATAAAGTTCTTGAGAGTTCAAGGGCGCTCCGACTTTCGTTCTGCCGTTGATATCTTCTGTAAAACCTGACGCTGTAACATAGTTCGGCACGATGGTGTTTTTCGGTTTCGCCATCCTGGTCAACCGGAAGGTCACAAATTTTTCATCCGGGCTGATCCGCACCATGTCAACATTCTTTTCATCCAGATAAATTTCCTTGGGACGTTTCGGGTTTTCACTCTTGCGGATCGCAGCTGAAGCTTCCTGTTTGTCTTCACGTTCCTTCAGTACCTGAAACAAATTCAACTGATCGTTCTTCAGCCATTTTTCCTGATCCGACAATGAAGCCGCGCTGCTTTTCTTACCTCTTCTGAAATCGGTGAGCTGCGTCACAAATCCGGTCCCAACTTCCCATGAAAACAAATTCTGTTCAGAGATGAAAAATACCTTCTTTCCATCCGGTGAAAAATAAGGAAAGTTCTCGCTTGTGATCGTATTGGTGATCTGTCTTGTCTTTCGTGAAGTCAGGTCGATCAGGAAAATATCTCCAAACCGCTCAAACACAGCTTGTGTCCTTTGTTTATTGAACTGATAATCTCCCGTTGGAATCAATCTTCGCTCGGCCTTTTCCACTTTTGCGGGAGTGCTCGCCCCGATTGATACTTTATAGGTGGAGTCATTGGACGCATTGACCGGGTTCCAAAGGAAGTAAACGGTTTTTGAATCTGCAGACCATGATACATTGGAGGGCAGAGTCCCGATCCATTTAGGGTCACGCATGATCTTTTCAACCGTGAGTTCCTGCGAGAGGCCGATGAATGAAAAACCGGTGAGCATGGCAGCAAGGAAATACTTCATATCAGGAGATTTTTTGAATCGTCCAAAATATCGGAACATTCCGGGAATTCACGAACTTTTTACACGAACGACAAGGATCATCCGAACAAAATCACAAAAAGTGTGATGCGCGTTTGGCGTCTTCCACCTGATCGGATACTTTTAGCGCTATGGAAACCCCCGGATTGCAACCCGAGATGCTGATCACGCTGGTGCGAATGAAAATGCCCTTTGGAAAGTATAAAGGTGTTATCCTTGCAGATCTTCCTGTGAGCTACCTCGAATGGTTTGCAAAAAGTGGATTTCCAGAAGGAAAGCTTGGGATGTTACTCGCTACGATCTACGAGATCAAGATCAACGGGCTTACATATTTGCTTGAACCGCTCAAGAAACAACAACCACGATCTTGAAAAAACTTTTTACGAATCTGACGTTTTGGGTTTTGAGCGCGATCACCACTGGTGCTCTTCTCGGGCATTTTTTTCCTGCCACAGCAGTAGCCATGCGTCCCCTGGGCACCTACTTTATTGAAATTGTCAAAATCTTTATTGGCCCAATCATCTTCCTCACTATCTCACTTGGGATCATTGGCATGAGCGATTTGAAAAAGGTCGGCAGGGTTGGCGGCAAAGCAATTATTTATTTTGAGGTGGTGACGACCATCGCCCTGATCATCGGCATCATCGTAGCACACGTAATAGAGCCCGGCAACGGTATTGTGACGAGCACCACCGCTGCGCAGAATGTTGACACCTATAAGCAACAAGCCGAATCGTTCAGCTGGTTTCAGTTCCTGAAAGACAATATTACCATACAGGTGCTGATTGTTTCGATCATTGTTGGAATTGCGTTAAGTAAGATCCGATCGTCACGAAAGATCATTGAGCTGTTGCGAACGGTTTCCAAATATGTGTTCAAGGCGCTCCACTTTATCATGATGTTCGCTCCGATTGGGGCTTTTGGCGGAATGGCATACACCATTGGAAAATACGGCATCGACACATTGCTTCCGCTTGGCAAGCTCATGCTCACCGTCTATTCAACGATGGCGCTGTTCATCTTCATTGTGCTGTTCCTGATCCTTCGCTCGTATCGCATTAGCTTATGGAAATTCCTAAAATACATCAAGGAAGAATTACTGATCGTGCTGGGCACATCTTCATCCGAGGCCGGATTGCCATCGCTGATGGAAAAGCTTGAACGGATGGGGTGCAGCAAGCCGGTAGTCGGACTTGTTGTGCCAGCGGGCTACTCGTTCAATCTCGATGGCACCACGATCTATTTATCGATGGCGGTGATGTTTTTATCGCAGGCATTCCAGGTCGAACTTACTTTTGAACAGATCTTAACCATTATCGGTGTTTTGTTCATTACCTCAAAAGGCGCTGCGGGTGTAACGGGTAGTGGATTTGTTGTTTTAGCTTCTACGCTTTCAGCCGTTAAAATTATTCCAATCGAAGGACTTGCGTTACTGCTTGGCGTAGATCGTTTTATGTCGGAAGCCCGCGCGATTACCAACATCATCGGCAATGGTGTGGCTACAGTTTGGTTGGCGAATAATGAAAAAGAATTTGATCGGGAGAAAATGGATGCAGTGCTGAAATGAGTTTGTGGTTTATAGTTAGTTAGTTTGTCGCCTAGCTGAGTACAAACTCAACAATAAACTACAAACGACAAAATCAAAACAAAAAAGTTCTATATCCAATTAAACCTTAGTTCGCCTTTGAAGTCCAAGTGGATTCGATCAGCTTCCTTCCTTAAAAAACTTTTCGAGTTCATTTAAACCTAAAGGGGCGTCTGTGTTCTAACTGAAAAAAATCTGTTATGAACGCAATCCGAAAAACTTTCAAATCACATGCGCGTCTTTCGGGCGCGATGTTGATCGTACTTACGCTGGTCTTTGCCTGCAACCAGGATGACGATCTGTTCTCCGGCTACCCTGAAGACTCTGACGTAACACAAGAGGACTCCCGAGAAGAAGTTCTCAATGACGATAGTGACGACCTCGCGTTCAGCGCGCTTTCTTCAATCGAGCTCACAGGCGGAAAGCTCAAAGACACCGATGACCGATTCGATTGCGCAGAAGTTACACGCACAGGCGACTCAAACGCTGGAACTCTTCGCATCGACTTTGGCGCAGGCTGCACTGACAAACGTGACAACGTGCGCAAAGGCGCCATCGTCATTAGTTATACGGGAAGGTGGAATGTAGCCGGCTCAAGCTGGACCATTTCTTTTGACAATTACTTTCTGAATGATGTTGCGATCGGTGGTGTTCGCACGGTAACCAATGTGACTGAAAATGAAAACCTTCCTGCGTTCGATGTGGTGCTCGAAAACGGATCAATGACGTTTCCCGATGGAAAAGTGGCAAGCCGGAAAGCGCATCACAGACGTGAACATGAACTTGATGCCAACAATGTTCTCAAACGACTGATCATTTACGGAACCGCTGAAGGCAGCAACAGAAATGGCCGAGGCTATCAAATTGAAATTCTCGACTCATTGATCTATGACCGCACATGTCCCGATAATATCGTTATCCCGGTGTCGGGTAAAAAAAAGATCACACATGGAGAACGCCAGATCACCGTTGACTTTGGAAAGGGCGACTGCGACAATACTGTTGTGATCACTAACATGAATGGAAAAAGCTGGAGCTTCACAGTAAGTCGCTAAAATTCACAGTAAGTCGCTAAATGAAAAAAGTCTGTCTCGAATTCCGGGACAGACTTCTATTGCTAGTCTTCAAACTATAAAGATCTTTTCTGTTCAGGTCTTTCGCTGTCAGTCAATTCGCGTGTTACTTCACGCGCATTTTTTCGCGACAGATCAAGCGTTTCGATATCAACGTGTACGCGTTCCATTTCACCGATCGGATCCACAATCTCATTTCTTTCAGGGAATCCGACTTGCAGTTCCGGATAATCTTTCACGCGATTTACCGGCTTCCGGTCGTTCATGCTTTGCATTTTCATATGATCACCTCTTATCCTTTCAAATAATATCAGGTAAAAACCCGGGGCACACTCGTCCCATAGTCTATCAATAAAAAGGGATGCCGGGTAGCTGCGGGTTGAGGGCTAAGTTGGTGTGTGGAAAAAGGTTCACAGTCCATGATTCACAGTTAACGGTTGACGGTTCACAGCGGGCGTGCGAAGTTTAAATTCACCCTTTTCCAAAACGACAGCGCGAGCAAATCGGGCAGCAAATTATTGCATAAACAATGAAAAATTCATTTGTCCCGGTCAAAGGCAGGCCATCGCACATCTTAACCACCGTGAACTGTGAACTGTCAACTTATCCCAACAGGTTCTTCAGCGCTACGCGATATTTTTCAAATCGAAAAGATTCGATCATCTGATTCATCATCGCGGAAATTTCCTTGAGATTCAAGTTGCCGATGCTGCCCTCGTGGGTGTGTCTCACCTGTGTTGAAGGCTTATAGTCGCCACGTTCAATTGCGAGTCCGATTTTTTTGTAAGCATCGCGGAACGGCATTCCCTGAAGTACAAGCTTATTCACTTCTTCCACGCTGAAAAGAAACTTGTACTTTTCATCAGCAAGAATATTTTCGCGCACTTCTATATTCGAGAGCATCAGGCCACACATACGCAAACAGTCTTTGATCGTTTCAAGCGCAGGAAAAAGTTGTTCCTTTAATAATTGCATATCGCGATGGTAGCCCGAGGGCAGATTGGTTGTCATCATCGCAATATCATTCGGAAGGGCGATCAATTGATTGCAACGCGAACGGATCAGCTCGAATACATCCGGATTCTTCTTGTGGGGCATTATGCTCGAGCCTGTGGTCAGTTCATCGGGAAACTTGATGAAACCGAAGTTCTGGTTCAGGAAGAGCACGGCATCCATTGACAGCTTGGATAAAGTCGATGCGATATTCGATACGGCCGAGGCAACAACACGCTCCGCTTTACCCCTTCCCATTTGTGCGTAGACCACATTGTAGTTGAGGTCATCGAAACCGAGAAGCTTAGTGGTCATGGTGCGATTCAATGGAAATGAAGATCCGTATCCTGCAGCCGAGCCGAGCGGATTTTTGTTGACAACCTGATATGCCGCACGCACGGTGACCAAATCGTCTACAAGACTTTCTGCGTAAGCGCCAAACCACAAACCAAAAGAAGACGGCATGGCAAGCTGCAAGTGCGTATATCCAGGCAACAGATGCAACTTATATTTTTCGCTTAGCGCGATGAGCAGATCGAAAAGCGTTTTGACTTCAACAACAATTTGCGAGATCTCTTCGCGCAGGAAAAGTTTAATATCGACAAGAACCTGATCGTTACGTGATCTTCCGCTGTGGATCTTCTTTCCAACATCGCCAAGCCTTCGCGTGAGTTGAAGCTCAACCTGTGAATGAATGTCCTCTACTCCTTCCTCTATCGCGAACTGTCCCGTTTCTATGCCTTTGTAAATCTCACGCAATTCCTGAGTTAATGCAGCAAGCTCCTCCTTGGTGAGCAAGTTGATAGACTCGAGCATCTGGATGTGGGCGAGTGAACCAAGCACATCGAATTTCGCCAGATACAAATCCATTTCCCGGTCACGTCCTACCGTGAATTTTTCAACCTCACTAAGCGAGGTCTTATCCTTTTGCCAAAGTTTCATGCTATGTTTAGTAACGAAAATACAACATTCAACGGACAACGCGTTCGAGCAGCGTAATGTACGTGCTGATACCCTGTTCGATCTCCTTCACATATATGAATTCATCTGCAGTGTGCGACCGTGCGGAATCCCCTGGGCCCATCTTCACTGAAGGAACCGGAATAAGTGCCTGGTCTGAAGTGGTTGGCGATCCATATAAATTCAATCCCATCGATTTCGCTGCCTTCACCAGCGGATGATCAAGCGCGATACCGGAAGGCCGCATGCGTAACGACCGCGGAGTAACTTCAGATTTGATATTCGACCGTATGATATCCAACACGTCTTCAAGCGAATATTGATCTGTAACCCGAACATCAACTGTAAAAGTGCACTCAGCGGGAACCACGTTGTGTTGTTTTCCGGCATTGATGATGGTTGCCGTCATTTTGATCTCACCAAGTGTGGATGAAACTTTTGGAAACTTATATGAGCGAATCCACTGGATGTCATCCATCGCGATGTACAAAGCGTTAATACCTTCTTCACGAGCCGCATGGCCCGATCTTCCATGTGCTGTACAGTCAAGCACCATCAATCCCTTTTCAGCAATGGCAACCTGACAAAGCGTGGGCTCCCCGACAATCGCAAAGTCGACCTTCGGCAGCTGGCTCCAGATGCTTTCTATGCCACCTGTTCCAGAAATCTCTTCTTCCGCTGTTGCCGCTACAACAAAATTGTACTTCAAATTTTCCTGCGCATAAAAATGAACGAATGTAGCAAGTAGCGACACCAGTGGGCCGCCTGCATCGTTACTTCCCAATCCGTACAGTTTTTCATTCTCGATCGAAGGAAGAAAGGGATCACGCGTGTATCCGGGATTAGGCTTGACCGTGTCGTGATGTGAGTTGAGCACAATAACGGGAAGCGCTGGATCGAAATGCTTGTTTTGTGCCCAAACATTATTGCCTTTTCGTCTGAATGAGATTCCCTGACTATGGAAAAAGGCTTCCAGTACCTGAGCGGTTTTATCTTCCTCTTTAGAAAAAGACGGAATCGCGATCAGTTGTTTGAGAAGATCAAGTGCTATGGAAGGTAGTTGACTCAAAATGGCAATGTAAAATTCAAATTAAAGCGTGATCAACGTACCTTCGGTTTCCTGCCCCGTATTTTTGATCAGATCGCTCGCTTCGCCAATAAGGACTTCTTTTACTCCAGCATGGATGGCTGCAAATGCGTTCTCGAGTTTCGGCAAAATGCCTTCGATAAAAACATTTTTTTCCAGCAATTCTTCATACGTTTTTTTGGGGAGATGAGTGATCACTGATGAAAGGTCATTCACATTTCTCAACACACCTTTCTTTTCGAAACAAAAGATCAATCGCACATCGAAATGTTTGCTCATCGCGACAGCGAGAACGGAAGCGATGGTGTCGGCATTTGTATTCAACATTTTCCCGTCACTGTGTGTTAGTGGTGCAAATACAGGCACGGAATTCTGTTTGAGCAGAAAATAAAGCAGCGAAGTATTTACATTCTCGGGTTTGATATCACCGACATATCCGTAGTCAACGTCTTTAACGGGGCGTTTGGTCGCCTTGATCATGTTACCGTCTGCTCCGGTCAATCCAAGCGCGTTGCAGTTCAGCGTTTGAAGCGTAGCAACAATTTGCTTGTTGACCAATCCGCCATAGACCATCGTCACAAGATCGAGCGTAGGTGCATCGGTGATCCTACGGCCTTTCACGTAATTCGATTCGATGCCCAGTTCATTGCCGATCTTCGTTGCAATCTTTCCCCCACCGTGAATTAATATTTTTGGTTCTTTGATGGATGCAAAATCATTAAGGAATTTATTCAACGCGCCCGGATGATCCAATACGTTGCCACCGATCTTGATAATGAAAAGCCTGTTCATAGATCAATTATTTCTTATTCAAAAGTAATTCGCTGATCACCACTTGTGCGGCCCACACACGATTGGAAGCCTGTTGAGTGACAATGCTGCTGAATCCATCGAGCACTTCGTCACTCAATTCCACATTTCTTCTCACCGGCAAGCAGTGCATCACCTTTGCGTGATTCGTGAAATTGAGTTTTTCCGTTGTCAGCATCCAGTCGGGATCGTTGTTGTAAATTCTTCCATAGTCGCGATAGGTGCTCCAGTTTTTTACATAGACAAAATCGGCATCCTTCAGTGCATAATCCTGATCGTGCGAAATTGCTGCGCCTTTTGTAAAACTCGGGTCCAGCTCGTAATCTTCGGGGTGTGTTATCACGAAGTCTGCATGACCCCATGCGTTCACCCATTGCGCAAAGCTGTTGGCAACACATTGAGGCAATGCTTTCACATGAGGTGCCCACGTAAGAACAATTTTCGGTCGTCTTTTTTCTTTGAACTGTTCGGTTATCGTGATCAGATCGGTGAGGCTTTGCAACGGGTGCAATGTGGCACTCTCAAGACTTACAACCGGCACTCCTGCATACTTGATAAACTGTTTAATATAGAGTTCGCTGTAATCCTCCTCTTTGTTTTGAAGGGAAGGGAACGTGCGAATGCCGAGAATATCAAAATATTTTCCAAGGATGGGAGCCGCGTCTTTCACATGCTCGACAGTACTTCCACTCATGATCGCTTCGTCCTCGAATTCGAAGTTCCATCCCTCCTGCCCTACGTTGAAAACGATTGGTTCCATACCCAGGTTCGAAGCTGCGATCTGCGTACTCAAGCGAGTTCTCATGCTGGGATTAAGGAAGATCAATCCGATGCGTTTGTTCGCTCCAAGTGGGCGATCGCGAAAAGGGTCAGACTTATACGAAAGCGCTGTCTGGATCAATCCGTGGATATCGTGTGCGTCTTGTACAGAAATAAAATTCTTCATGCTAATTCCGTTTTCAATGCGTTCAAAAATAGATCGGCTTCTCCGTGCGTTATCGCGAGTGATGGTAACAAGCGGATCGTATTCGGTTTCGCTTCTCCTGTAAAGATACTGTGTTTGAACAGCAGATCGTTGCGAACCGACTTCAATTCTTCCGGCAAGTCGATACCGATCATCAATCCACGGCCCCGAAGGCCATTGATTTTTTTTATCGTTCCGAGCTCCTTCATCCAATATGCCCCGATGGCTGCTGCGTTGTTAACAAGGTTCTCTTGTTCCATCACCTCCAGCACAGCGAGTCCCGCAACGGATGCAAGATAGTTCCCGCCAAAGGTTGTACCGAGCATTCCGCTCCAGGGTCTGATGTCGGGATGAATGAGCAGTCCGCCAATAGGGAAACCGTTGCCCATTCCTTTGGCCGTGGTGATCAGTTGAGGGCGGATGCCGGCATGTTGATGTGCGAAAAATTTTCCAGTGCGCCCGTAGCCGGATTGGATCTCATCGAGAATGAGAAGACTTCCATTTTCTGCACATTTCTTCTCGAGGAACTTCAGAAACGAATCTTCAGGCAGTTGTATTCCGCCTACACCCTGAATGCCTTCGATGATCACTGCTGCCACCGATTTGTCGATAACCTGGTTGAAGGCACTTTCGTCATTCATCGGTACAAAAACGATCTCGTGTCCGGCATTGAAAGGCGCAACGATCTTCGGATTGTCCGTAGCAGCAACCGCTCCGGATGTTCTCCCATGAAATGCTTTTTTGAATGCAATTACTTTTTTTCGCCCGGTCACGAACGATGCGAGTTTCAATGCATTCTCATTCGCTTCAGCGCCCGAATTGCAAAGAAACAGTTGATAGTTGTCATAGCCGGATATTTTTCCCAGCTTGTCTGCGAACTGAACCTGCAGATCATTTTGAACGCTGTTCGAATAGAACGCGATCCTGTTGAGTTGATCCGTCAGGCGTTTTACATAGTGCGGATGCGAGTGACCTATGGAGATCACAGCATGACCGCCATAGAGATCCAAATATTTCTTCCCTTCCGAATCCCAAAGCCACGAGCCTTGCGCTTTTACCGGAGTGATGTTGAAGAGTGGGTAGACGTCAAAGAGGTTCATTTTGAAGAGCTAAAAGCTTAAAGCTGAAGGCTGAAAGCTGTTGTTATTTATTTATCGTTTTATGGACTTTATTGTTTAGCGAAATCAACATCGCTTTTACTTCATGAATTCTGGCATCAAGGTCCACATATTCAGTTTCTTTTATGTAACCCAATTCGAATGAAAGAAAAGACAAATACTCGAGCTCCTGATCAGATCCGAGGCTAATATTCAAATATCTTGCGAAGTCAAGTTGAGAGTATTTTGCGCAGCCTTCTGCAATATTCGTTGGAATGGATGTTCCTGCGCGTCTCATTTGACTGGTCAATCCATACAACTCTTCCTTCGGAAACTTTTTTGTGACCTTATACACGATCAAGACAAGCTGATGTGCTTTTCTCCAAACTTCAAGTGTTCTAAAATTTCTCATAACGATGCTATTAAAATGTGTTTAATATTTTACTGCACCTTTGGTTTGTTTTTCTTATTGCTAAAAATCTTTGACGTGGCACTACATTAGCCTTCAGTTTTTAGCCTTTAGCTTATCAAAACACACTCGACTTCAACTTCAGCCCCGCTCTCTCATCCAACCCGCACATCAAATTCATATTCTGCACAGCTTGGCCTGAGGCACCTTTGAGCAAATTATCGATGACGGAATGAACAACAAGCTTGTCGCCTTCCTTCTCCAGTCCGATCACGCACTTGTTATTATTCACCGCTTGTTTCAGATCAACGGTGTCGTCTGTTATGAACGTGAAAGCAGCGCCATGGTAAAAATCACGATACAATTTCTTCAACTCATCCAATGATTTTTCAGAGGTGACGATGGAGCTCACAAAAATTCCGCGTGTAAAGTCTCCTCGCCAGGGAACGAAATTCAAATTTCCGCCAAAGCCAGGCTGAAGTTGCTTCAGCGATTGGTTGATCTCCTTCAAATGTTGATGCGTAAGCGTTTTATATGCAGAGATATTATTGGCTCTCCACGTAAAGTGTGTCGTATCCTGAAGTTTTTGTCCCGCCCCTGTTGAACCGGTAATACCTGTAGTGAAAACTTCTTTTAACAATCCAGCTTGCGCAAGCGGTAATAATCCCAATTCGATCGCGGTAGCAAAACACCCAGGATTAGCAATGTTGCCAGCCCTTTTTATTTTTTCACGATTCAATTCAGGCAAGCCATACACGAATTCTCTTCCAGGAACTGAATCCCCGAGACGAAAGTCATGGCTCAGGTCAATGACTTTGACCGATGACTTGATCTGATTGTCAACAAGGAATTTTTTACTCTCACCATGACCCAGGCATAAAAAGATCACATCGACACTTTGATCGATCGCGTCTGTAAATTTCAGATCCGTTTCTCCGATCAGGTCGGGATGCGCAGAATGGAGCGGGTTGCCGGCATTGCTTCTGCTGTGAACAAACACCAGCTCCGCATCCGGATGATTCAAGATCAACCTGATAGTTTCTCCGCCCGTGTACCCGGCACCTCCGATAATTCCGACTTTTATTTTCATGTTTTAAAAAGCTATGGCCAGTTGTGTTCAACTTTCAATATGTTCAAGGCGCTGTTCAGTTCAACGTTGACAGTTCACGGTTGACAGTAGCCAGCAAGTCGTAGCGTGCATCGCCAGCAACAAGCTTACACCATTCTTGATCATGCTCAACAAGAAAAGTACTGCACACGGCCGTGAACCGTCAACCGTGAAACCGTTCAACTCTTCACCGCTCGGCAAAATGCCCCGCGCTTCCGGCCGCAGCCACGGCCATTGCCATCGCCTCGTCACCTCGTCCCTTCCGCCTCAGATTTCACCTGGTGATATATCGCGGTTTGATTTCCAAAGATCTTCGTGAATCCCTTCACGTCATCTCCGGTCCAGCCGAGATTCATTTCCCCATATTTGCCGAACTTAGATGACATCAAATCATACTTCGATTCAATGCCGAGCACCTGGAACCGATAGGGAAACAACTGCACTTGCACCTGACCCGTCACATTTTGCTGTGCGCTGTACAAATACGCTTCGATGTCGCGCATCACTGGGTCGAGATATTGTCCTTCGTGAAGCCAGTTGCCATAAAACTGTGCAAGCTGATCTTTCCAGCTCAATTGCCATTTGGTAAGCACGTGCTTCTCCAGGGCATGGTGTGCTTTGATCACCACCATAGGGGCAGCTGCCTCAAATCCAACGCGGCCTTTGATACCGATGATCGTGTCGCCAACGTGAACATCACGACCGATGCCATAAGGTCCTGCGATCAACTGCAATTCCTGAACAGCTTCTGTAGGATGGGAAAACTTTTTGTCGTTGATGTGCGTGAGTTCACCTTTTTCAAAACGCAGCCTCACGATCTCCGAGTCCTTTTTTGTCACCTGCGTGGGCCAGGCTTCTTCCGGAAGCATGCCCAATGATTTCAATGTCTCCTTTCCACCCACCGAAGTACCCCAGATGCCCTTGTTGATGGAATACATCGCTTTGTCAAAGTTCATCTGTACACCCTTCGCCTTGAGAAAATTAATTTCCTCTTCGCGCGAAAGTTTCAGGTCGCGAATGGGTGTAATGATCTCGATGCCAGGAACAAGAATGTTCAGGATCATGTCGAAGCGAACCTGATCGTTTCCTGCACCTGTGCTTCCATGCGCGACCGCATCCGCTTGGATCTCCTTCGCATAGTTTGCCGTTGCCAATGCCTGAGACATCCGCTCTGCGCTTACGCTCAATGGGTAAGTGTTGTTCTTCAAAATATTTCCGTAGATCAGGAAACGGATCACTTTGTCATAATAATTCTTTGTCTCGTCAACCGTGCGATGAGAAGCCACACCGAGACTCTTCGCGCGGTCTTCGATCGCTTTGATCTCGGCCCTGTCGAAACCGCCAGTGTTGATGGTGATGGTGTGTACCTCATACCCTTTTTCTTCACCAAGGTATTTCACACAAAAACTGGTGTCGAGACCACCGCTGAATGCCAAAACAACTTTTTTCTTCATGAATTCAAATGCTTTAAGGTGTGAAGCAGCTGCCTGCTTCACAAAATTATTACCGTTTTGTCAATTGTCTTTCGTGAAGACGATTACCAAAAAAAGAAGAAGCTTAAAATGGATTTTCTGCGCTCAGGACCATCGCTCTGATTGTCGTCACGCTTTCCGAACGCTTTCAGAAGCACATATTGCTTGAAGCGCACCCATCGTTCGAACAATCGCAGGTTGCCCTTGAAGCCGCGCTGGTAATGATGTGGATGCAGCAGTTCACCTTGAGGCGTAACCACCGAACCTGATTTAACAGGCGGCAATTGCATCTTGAGCTTAGCGGCAGCTTCCTCCGGATCGAACAACATGGCCGTGCACATGCAGTTCTTGCGTTCCTTGCTCATGAGTATCTCATAGTTGACGCAGCTCTTGCAACCTTTCCAGAACTCTTCGTCTGTGGTGAGCTCAGAGTAGGTAACGGGCTCGTAGCCCAGGTCAGAGTTGATCTTCATCACGGCTAAACCAGTCGTGATATTTCTGCCTCGAGAGGTTGAAGATCTTTTGCTTGATTTCGGTCGCGACACCTGTTTTCCTGAACGCAGGTGCAACGATCAGACCTGAATTGGCGACATACTTTTCATGTTGCCAGGCCTCGATATAACAGAAGCCAACCCACTCGCCAGCTTTTGTGACCGCGATGATCGCCTTCCCTTCCTGCATTTTGCGTATGATGTAGTCGGGAGAACGCTTAGCGATTCCGGTTCCCCGTGCTTTAGCTGAGTTTTCCATCTCGGTGGTGATGGTCTCTGCGTAATGACTGTCGTCAGACGTAGCCAGTCTGACAATGATATCTTGTATGTTCAATGTAAATGCTCACTAAGTGGTTGTAAATGATAAAAATGTTGCCAACGGCAATAGCAGCGCAAATCCTGGATCCGCACTGGTTCTAACTTGGGAAAGTTAAGGTCGTATCAAATCCGCGCGATGTGAGCGGGTCGTGGTCGCCAGTTCACCAGGGAGGCGATTGTGAAGAACCGAAGGGCTCTTTTGGTAGGGTGAGCAGCAGCCGTAGCTACTGACAAATGGGTGAACAATGTTTTCAATTTCTTTTAACCGTTTAACGTTAGAGAAAAGACATTCCTTTGTTTTGTTTCATTAATGCAAAATTAAGCGATAAACTTTTTACAAACGCAAACAATTACGCAGAAAGTTCAAAAAAAGTTTCGCATCAACAACTACGAACGGAAGTTAGTTGGGTGATTGAAGGTGGTGTTCGCTTCGAATGTGGAGGCATTTGGAATTTGGAATTAGGCATTAGAGGGCGCGAGTTAAATTCTATTTCATGCAATCGAATTCGCTGCAGCTTTATTCTCATATACAAAACATGGATTTGCGCACTCGCTTTGATCGAGCGATCCAATACCTAATGCCAATGTCGCATTCACTAGAGAAGCAGGCACGTTAAATCAGGCACGCATTGGGTTAAAAGTCCGGACAAGGAATGACTAGCTTATCCGCTGGTGGCTTTCGCGGATTGCGCATTGGCCAGGTGTAGACGAGGCTGAACTCGTGAGCGCCTCCGCTGCCGGGGCCGAGTTTGGAAATTGTATAGTCGAAGCTGTAGCCGATATTGATCGCGTCTTTCGCACCAAGCTTCACGAACCCCAGCAGAAAAACAATCGACTCGTTGTTGACAAAGCCATTCACAGGTTTGAAGGGAACTCCGCGATACCAGGTTCCAAGCACGAGAGGTTCGAATGTGAAGTACACTCCGAGATCGAGCTGATCAAAGTTTCCCTGATGGCGGTATTGAAATGCAGGGGCGATACTGCGCTCAGCATTCCTCGCATAAACTCCACTGCCAACAACCCCTGGATGCATAAAGTACTTGAACCCTCCATGAACCGAAAGTTTGGTCGGCAACGGAGCTTTTTCATCAATGATCGATTGGTTGGGCTTATTCAGGTGATTTGCGGCAATTCCGAGCCATGCGGTTTTCGTAAAGAATACACCGCCTGCCGAAATGTCGAGAAAGGTTTTGCTGAAGTTGGTGTTGAATGTTTCAGCGGTTTGTTGCGTGATGATCTCGCCTGTAGTCGGATCGAACTGATCGCCAAAAGTCAGTTTGTCGAAGTTGACATCGCGTTTGTAAATACCAGCCTGCAAGCCCGGGCGAAAGCCGAGGTTCTTTGTGATCTGCAACTCATAAGCGTATTGCAAAGCCAGGCTGACTGATCTCAAGCCAGCAAGGCCTTCACGGTCTTTGTTAATGAGCACCCCTACTCCACTTTTCTTGTCTTCGATGAAGTAGTCGAAGTAAGCTGACATGGTTGTGAAGTTTGCATCGATGGCAGGCCATTGGTTGCGGTAATTCATCCCCGCTCTCGCCTGGCCAGTTGATCCTGCAAAGGCTGGATTCAAATAAAGCGGTGCCGCATAAAATTGTGAAAATTGAGGATCCTGGGCAGTTACCGCAGCACTCAGGCCGAGCATCAAGGAAAAAAGCAGAAGCAATCGCATAGACATGGCCCGCCATTTTTCAAGAGCAAAACGGGGGGCAAGAGATTGCTGACCTGAACGTCTGAACATTAACTCGTTGATTAAAATGATGTAATCAAGGCAAATTAAAGGTATATCGGAAATTTATGAAAGACATTGTTCTTTATATAAAGCGTATGCCTGAACACATGAAACCCTATTGCCTTCGACTATTAACGGTATTTTTAGGTCAAATTGTATACTTTAGAGTAAGTTGAGCGTTTTAGATTTTGATCCCTCAGATGTTTGAAAGTAAGTTGCATCCTGTGAAGAGAATGTCCATGCGAAAGCGTTTGTCATTGCGTTTTATCCCACTCCTTTTTCTGATGATTTTGTTCTCGGTCACCGAGGGGGTGTCACAAAGTTATCGCGCGCACAATTGGTATTTCGGCAGCGGACCTTTCGGAATTCGTTTTAATCGAACAGACAACTCTGCTTCACTCGTCAACAATAAAGCGCTTCCATTTGGACCCGGAGGTAGCGCGGTCGCAACCGATCCGGTAAACGCAAATCTGCTTTTCTACACCGATGGATCGTCCATTTTCGATGCCACACACCAACTCATGCCGAATGGCAACGGACTGGGCGCAAACACCCTGGCCAATCAACCAGTCGCGATAGCAAAAGCTCCCGGCAACGGAAATCAATACTACGTTTTTGCAAACACAGCAAACTTCACTACCGGAGGTAACATCTCCTTCAGAATGGTTGACATGAACCAATTCGGTAATGCGATCTTTCCCTCACCTGCATTAGGTGCTGCAACGTCAGCTACGAACACTGCGCTCGGTGCACTCACCGGACGATCGGAAGCGATGATCACCGTTCCACACGCAAATCGCGAAGATTTTTGGCTCATCACACATGCGAATGGAACGCCTGACTATACGGTGACGCCTTTCACAGCTACAGGTCCAGGTATATCAGTAAACTTCACTGGCGTAGGGCTCATCGAGATTGCCGCCAATTTTGCATACCACGAAAGCTCAGGACGAATTGCCGTTTCTCCGCAGGAAGCCAAACGCGATATCGAGATCATTGATTTCGACAACGCAACCGGAGCAATCACTTTCAACCAACGCGTGTTGAACAGTGGCGTTCAAAGCACGATCAATCAGGCCATATATGATACTGAATGGAGCAACAATGGTCTCTACTTGTATTTTTCACGGCATGGAGAAGCAGGCATTCAGGCAGATGTTCTTCAATACGATATACTGAACCCATTAACAAGCTTTGCCTCAGTTCTTCCGCAGCCTAACACAATTTCAAAGAGCTTCGGATTGCAAATGGCTCCGGACAGTGCCATCTATCATTTGTATCAAACGTCAGGTGGAATTTTTCAACTTGGAAAGATTACCGATAGTGACACCGTTGCAGCTGCATTAACCTACACACCGATCGCATTCGCGAGCAATCCGGCAATCAATGGCACGCAATTTCCCGCCTTCGCTCCGCGCGACAGCATTAAACTCAATGTGACGTTCGTAGCGCAAGGCACGTGTTCAAAT
This sequence comes from uncultured Chryseosolibacter sp., assembly GCA_966080355.1. Classification (GTDB taxonomy): domain Bacteria; phylum Bacteroidota; class Bacteroidia; order Cytophagales; family Cyclobacteriaceae; genus Chryseosolibacter. The sequence continues at coordinate 20,387 of CBHROW010000006.1, read as the reverse complement.
TCTCCGATCTCATTTTTCCCGACTGTTACACCTACTGCCGACAGCCTGGTTTGGGACTTTGGTGATGGAAGTAACGCAACTGCCTGGAGCCCGGTGCACACGTATCAAAATGGCGGAGCTGTCAACGTTGGAGTCACTGCTTATCTCGAAGGAGACTCTGCGAAATTCAGTTTGCCCCTCAACCTCACGCAATTCGATTTGCAGATCAGTCTCGTACAAGATACTACAGCCTGTGCATGCGAGCTTCCCATCAACAATGGTAAACCTATGGCAAACGGAGGAAACTGTCCCGCCTCCACCGCTGATGATATGAAGGTGACTGCGCAGGTTCAAGGTGGAACAGGAACGTATCAATGGTTTGGACCTGGTGGATTACTGCCCGGACAAACTACTACGACATTAAGTCCTGATTCTGCCGGGTACTATTACATTGTTGCAACTGTCGGGGCATGTCAGGCTTACGCAGGTGTCAACATCAAGGAGTATGACTCGTTGAATCAACAGGCGAATATCTGGTACTTCGGGCAAAATGCCGGCATCGACTTCAATGGGTTGCCCGATGATCCTCCGGTTGCTATTTCCGGTCCGCTTGTTACACCGGAAGGAACATCGGTCATCTCAGATCGAAATGGCCAGGTGATCTTTTCCACCGATGGCCAGCGCATTTATGACAAGACAAATACTGAAATTCCAATCCCAGTTCCGCCAGGGCTTGGTGGCGAAAATGGTTCGACACAATCTGCTTTGATCGTTCCCGTGCCCGGGGATGAAACACTCTTCTACATTTTTACAACACAGGAGATACACGGCACAGGCACATATGAACTTCGATATTCGCTGTATGACCTGAAGCTCAACAACGGTGCGGGAGGATTGAGCCAATTCAATCAACTGTTGTTCAGTCCGAGCACGGAACGGATCACCAGCAACGGAAGCTGGCTGATTGCGCACGAATATGGAAACAACTCATTCCGCGCTTATCCGATCAGTCCCGATGGAATAGGAAATCCTGTTGTGTCAGCGATCGGTTCAGATCACAGTTCAACCGTAGCGGAGCAAGGGCAAGGGTACATGGAGATCGGTGCACAGAATCGCATAGCCGTAGCGTTGTCGACACCCGGAACTTCGAACAAAGTTGAGGTTTTCGATTTCAGTGACTCAACCGGACTGGTGACAAACTTCAGAACTGCGGATCTCAAGAGCGCATCAGGACAGGTTTATGGAATTGAATTATCACCAGGCGGTAACAAGTTGTACGCCACATTGAAGAACACAGGCACTTCGCAGATGTACGAATTTGCATTTGACTCCCTGGGGAATATTCACTTCAAACAATCTGTGACCGAAACCGGTGAGCTTGGTGCGATGCAGATCGGCCCGGATGGTCAGATCTACGTTGCCATCAATGGAAGTGCAAACCTAGGCACATTCCAGGCGGTTGAGGATACCACACAACTCACGCCATTTCCAAAACCACTTCAGCCTTTTGGTCTGAAAGCAGGGACAACCAGTCAACTTGGTTTGCCGAACTTCACACAGATCGTTTCAAATTCAATTTTGCAGCCGGGCTTCAACTTTACAGGAGCTTGCGCGGGAGATTCAACGGAATTTAACGGAAGCGGAAAAGACGCAGCTATCGATCAGTTCTATTGGACATTTGGCGATGGACAGTCGAATGTAGATGGCGGTCCGCAGATCAAACACCTCTATCCCTCTCCTCCGCCCGGACAACGATCAGTGACTTACACGGCAACATTGATCATCTATAACAAATGCGAGCCTCTTCCGACTGGGTACGCAACGTTTACGCAGCAAATCACCATCAATGCTCCTCCGCCAGACCCATCCACTGCCGCGAACTTATGTACAGGCGCATTGGTCCTTGATGCAAATCCGCAGAATCTTCCAGGCTTCACTTACAACTGGCCATTGACCGGAGATACAACGGAAACAATCACTGTCAATCGCAGAAGAATTTATAATGTGACGGTGACCGATGCCAATAACTGTTCAACAGACGGACAATTCTTTGTGGCTGACAACAGACCACAACTCGACTTCGGCCCTGATCAAACGATTTGTCAGAACACACCGATCTTCCCGCTCGATGCACAAAACCCCGGAACAACTTACGCCTGGGAATTGAATGGAACACCGAACGGCAACACGGCACAAACGCAATCAGTCGATACGACCACACCAGGAAAAATTGAGTATAAAGTGGAAGTAACTGATCCTGTCACGCTTTGCTTTGCGCGGGATTCGATCACGTATAATATTAACGAGTCACCCGCATTCACGGCAACGCCAACCAATCCGACCACCTGTACATCGAATGACGGTAAGATCTCCATAACGATTACCGCACCTGCTACAAGCTTATTCACCTACTTCGTTTCAGGACCTGGCGCAAGTGTTTCGAATACGGATCAACCCGTTGGCATCGTTCCGCCTGTAACTAATCTCGATGCAGGAACTTATGGTATCACAGTGACTGATCAGGTTTCCGGGTGCGCTACCATCAATACGGCAACTTTGAACGAGCCCGCGTTTACCGTAGCAGGCGTTCAAAACCAGGCATGTGATCCTATTAAGATCAATGTTACGATCACTACTACACCGGGCCCATTTGTAACTCCGTTTAATTATCGCGTGATCAATGCGGCAACCTCGGCTGTAGTTGAACCTTCTACGGCACAAAATGCACCGACATTCACAACACTCAATGCCCTTGCAAGTAACAATCAGCAATACATCGTTGAGGTGACATCCGGAACCTGTACTGCTTCAAGCCCGAGCATCACCGTGAATGAAGCCGCAAAGGTTCAAGCGACATTAAATCCAAGCGCTTGCACTGATCCTGTAACTATCGGTGTAAGTTCGCCATCAGCTAGTCCAACCTATAGCTGGACTGTACCTGCCGGAAGCACCATCGTTGGCAATTCACAAAACTCATCAACGCTGCAGGTAAAACCTCCTCAAGGCGCCCAAACATTTGGTTTAAGAATGACCGATCCCGCATTGTGTGCTTTGGATACAGCCATCACAATTTTTGTCGACAACACAACGAAGGCTGATTTTCAGCTTCCGGAGCCCTGCAATGACCAGGCTACACTCACTGCTACGCCTAGCGGAAACTTCACATATCGATGGTTTGTCAATGGATCGAGCACGCCTCTGCCGGGTGGTGGCGGCCAAGCTATCAATGTGACAACGGCCGACAATGGTAAGACCTATCGGGTCGAGGCTGTGAGCACGATCTCGGGCTGTCCTTTTTCATCAGGCCAAAAGCAACTGGTGCTGCTGGGTGATTTGCAAATTACTTTGGCGTCTACTCCGCCTTGTCAGGGAAGTCCATTTACATTGACAGCCGGTGCCAATCTCACACCCGTCACTTATTCATGGGAATTTAACAACGCTACGATCGCGAATCAAACTTCGAACACGCTTAACGAAACGCGCGAAGGATTGTACACGGTGAATGTGTCGCGCGGCCAATGCGTTGAATCGATGGACTTCAACATCGTGCTCGCTCCTGTTCCTCCGGGATTACTGCAAGACACCGGAATTATTTGTCCGGATCCTGCGAACATAGATCCGAACTCAAAAACAGTTGTGCTTGACGCAGGACCGAACGCGCTTCTCTACAATTGGTTCAGAAACGGAACTGCGCTCGGAGAAACCAATCAGACATACACGGCAACAGACATTGGCTTGTACCGTGTTGAAATGTTGAACTCGTTCGGTTGTACCAACGCAGATGAAATTCAACTTGTGGAAGAATGCGATCCACGCATCACAGGTCCAAACGCGTTCCGGCCCTCCAGCAGCGTGAGTCCTGGCGGTGAATTTGTAAATCGTGAGTTCAGGTTGTTCACGTTCTTTATTGCAGACACCGACTTCCAGGTTTTCATTTTTAATCGCTGGGGTGAAATGATCTACTCGTCACAAGAGCGCGACTTCCGCTGGAATGGTGGATACAACAACAACCTCAGTCAGCCGTTGCCTCCGGGAACATATTCGTACGTGGTGAAGTACAAGAGTACTTACCGTCCTGGCGAAGGAGTGCAGGAGCATCGCGGTGGTGTGGTGTTGCTGAGGTGATGCGCAGTCTATGAAAGCATCTTATTTCATTCACGAATGCTTGCCACAACACGGCTGCAGGCTGCACACTATAAGCTGCACGCAGGTGTACTTCCATCCACGCACCCTATGATCCCTGAAGAGCCAATCGCATTTAGCGCCCAGTTGAAGGTTGCTCGCATCACTCAAAAAATCTTCTGTGCATTAGGACACACACAACTAAATCTCAAAATTGAAGGATGAGAAAAATACTCGCCCTTCAATTCCTGCTCTTCTTTTACATTTCTTCATTTGCTCAGCTTTCACTCATCCCCTACCCGGCTGATGTGAAATTGTCGTCTGGATCGATGACGGTGGAGAATAAAGTGGACATTATCGCAACATCTTCTGACGAACAAAAAGTAGCCTCGATGCTACAATCATTGTTGAACGAGAAATCATTGCGCTCAACGGTCCTTGCTAAACGCAAGAACGCAAAGTCGATCGAATTGAAACTCGATCGCAATAGCGAAACTCCTGTTGAAGGCTATAAACTCGTTGTGAATAAAGACGGGGCAATGATCCGTGCGAGTAGTGAAGCAGGACTTTTCTATGGTGCTCAAACATTTCGGCAACTGCTCGATCAACCTTCCGGGAAAATTCCTTTTGTCGAGATCAATGACGAACCACGCTTTTCATATCGCGGGTTACATCTCGATGTAGGCCGGCACATGTTTCCGGTGACTTTCATAAAAAAATACATCGACTTGATGTCACGTCATAAATTCAACTACTTCCATTGGCATCTCACAGACGACCAGGGCTGGAGAATCGACATCAAAAAATATCCGCGACTTGCCGAGGTAGGCTCGCAACGAAAAGAAACTGCAATCGGCAAAGCCACAACCAAAACACGCGCATCGGTTAAATACGATGGCAAACCCTACGGAGGGTTTTACACGCAGGACGAGGTCAGGGCAATCGTAAAGTATGCGGCCGACCGATATGTGACGGTGATTCCGGAGATCGAAATGCCTGGGCATGCTATGGCCGCATTGGCATCATATCCGAATCTCGGTTGTACGGGAGGGCCGTATGAAACAGCAACAACATGGGGTGTGTTCAACGATGTTTATTGCGCAGGAAAAGAGGAAACATTTACATTCATGCAAGATGTACTTGACGAAGTGCTTACGCTGTTTCCATCAAAATACATTCACATCGGTGGCGATGAATGCCCCAAAGTAAAATGGAAAGAATGTCCGAATTGCCAGAAGCGAATAGCAGATGAACACCTCGGTGACGAGCATGGACTTCAAAGTTATTTCATCCAACGCATTGAAAAATATCTGAACGCCAAAGGTCGCCAGATCATAGGATGGGATGAAATTCTCGAAGGAGGACTTGCTCCAAACGCAACAGTCATGAGCTGGCGAGGCGAGGAAGGTGGGATTGCAGCTGCAAAGCAAAACCATAATGTGATCATGACTCCGGGCCAATGGGTTTACCTCGACTACGCACAAGACACAGCGAAGACTGAGCCGCTGTCGATTGGCGGGTACACACCGGTGGGCAAGGTGTATGATTATGAACCAGTTCCTCCCCAGCTGTTGGAAAGTGAAAGCAAGTATGTGATCGGAGCACAATGCAATGTGTGGTCAGAGTATATGAAAACTCTCGAACACGTTGAGTACATGGTTTATCCACGCGCGACTGCTATGTCAGAAGTGTTGTGGTCACCGAAATCAGTACGCAATTATGCAAGTTTTTCAGAGCGGATGAAGGTGCATGTCGATCGACTGAAAGCGCTTGGTGTAAATTATGCAAGGCACATGGAGAAAGCGTGGAAGTAGGTGATCTACGCAATTAGTTTCCTCCTTTCATTTGCCTGCCTGATCAATTGCCCGGCCCTTCAGGCTGGGTAGCATATGATGGGCTCTAGCCTTCAAGCATATTTTTCCTATTTTTGATTACAGAAAATAATATCGACATGAAACCACTCAAACTCATATTCTCCATTCTCCTGCTGATTTCGCTCAGCGGCTTCCAACTCATCAAAACTACACTTAGCGTAACGGTTCGCGATGAACTCGGCAATACAGTGGAAGGCGCCAAGGTTCAACTATTCGAAAAGCAGGAAGATTATACAGCGGAAAAAAATGTAGCTGCAGAAGGCACCACAGATAAAAAAGGCGTTGTGAAATTGAAAGACCTTAAAGCTATAGCCTACTACATCATCGTCCGTAAAGACGACAAAGACAACAGCGGTGGCGGTGAGCAAACCAGCAAGCTGGAAGATCAGAAGATCAACAAAGTAACAGTGGTTATTCAATAAGATGAACGATCGCCTTTCGTTGATCGAACGCCTGCAGAACTACAACACTCCACATCCGGAAGAACTGGCGTTCATCTCACGTTTTCTGGAGTTGTTGGATCATCCACGTTCATTTCACCGCGACCATCTACCGGGCCATCTTACTGGCTCAGCGTGGATCATTGACAGTACAGCAAGCGCGGTCTTACTGGTTCACCATGCCAAACTCAATCGCTGGCTCCAACCAGGTGGGCATGCTGACGGTGATGAAAATATTCTCCACGTTGCGTTGAAAGAAGCAGAGGAAGAGACCGGACTGCGAAATCTAAAAATCCTTGAGTCACTCTTCGACATCGACATTCACACGATCCCTCAGCGAAAAGATTTTCCGGCACACGATCACTATGACGTTCGTTGTCTTTTGCAAGGTGATCAACGCGATCAACTGATCATCAGCGATGAATCAACCGACATGGCGTGGATACCGCTCGAAATGATTTCAGCGAAATGCGACAACAGCCGCTCGATCACGAGAATGATCGAAAAAACAAAAGTTTACTTGGAACTTATCAGCAACAACGCAAACGAGATCACGACCAGCCAAAAACGATAGACGGCAATGGCTGGAATGATCACATACTGCAGGTGCATCAGCACAGCTAACAATACCAATACGACAGCTATACCTTTCAGGATTGCACGTGTTTTGTTACTCATGGAGTTTAATATTATCGGAGTTGAAGAACATAGATCATCGGCCAGTTTTTGCCGGTAACGAGGAATAGTTTGGTTGTCGGATGATAAGCGATGCCGTTGAGCACATCAACCTTTTCATTTCGCATCTGGGCATCGCGCGCCAGTTGCGAAAGATCGAGTCGACCCACAACTTTTCCGGTCTTCGGATCGACCTTCACGATGAGGTTCGTTTGCCAGATATTGGCGAAAACAAAACCTTCGACATACTCGAGCTCGTTTAAATATTCAACCGGTCCCTTTTCATCGGTGACAAGCACTTTCTTCACAGGTTTGAGCGTGGTTGTGTCTAAAAACACGAGCTCGTTTGAACCATTGCTCATGATCAGATTGGTGTTATCGTGCGTGATGCCCCACCCCTCGCCTTCATAATTGAATTCCCCGACCTTCTTGAATGTTTTGAGGTCGTAGATAAAACCGATCTTGGTGGTCCAGGTCAGTTGGTAAACTTTGTTGTTGAGAATTGTAATTCCTTCTCCAAAGTATTTATCATCGAGCACGACTTTCTTGTCAGGCTTACCGGTGTTGATGTCGATGATACCGATCCACGACTGTTTCTGTCCGGTACTTTCATAGAGTATGCCGTTGTGTATCACCAGGCCCTGCGTGAAAGCACTGACATCGTGAACCCATTGCGCACGAACACCATAGCTGATGGCCAGTGGATCTTTTTCTTCAACCGGTTTTTCTTTTTTCTTTTCGCATCCCGTCATCAGAATGACCGATGTCAGAAGGATAAACGCCACTGCACGCATGTTCGATGTCTTTTTTTCGGAGGCTAATTAAATGCTCTTTCCCTGATTATGCAACTCTATTCAGTACCACCACCTGTCCAGGCCCGCTGCGGGTTGCCAAGTCGAGGTTGGTTCGAAATAATTCCAGAGTGTTTTTGAAACTGCGCGGATCAATCGGTATCCCTCGTTATCTCGTTCCCAGCGCTGATCTTCCTGGTTCTTTGTGATCACGCAAAAAACATAGTCACCATGAGGCGCGTTCACCAACACCACTTCCGACTTCGACCTATCGACCGCTCCACTCTTAGAGGCTGCCTGTATATACGGAGGAATCTGTGACAGCGCTACCAGATCCCAGTAAATGCGAATGAGATTTCTGTAAATTCTTTCACTCGCACGGGCACTGATCACTTTTCCCTGTCTGATCCGTGTCAGCAGCTCGGCCATTTCCCGCGGAGTAGTTTGGCCCCAACCATATTTTGTCCGATTGGCTTCACGCCTCGGTGTTCTCGAATTGACGCGGGTATTTGCAAAGCCTTCGTTCGCCAGCCATTGGTTGATCTCAGTTCCGGTTCCTGCCAGTGACTGGCACCAAAGGCTGGCCGTGTTATCGCTCGTGGTGATCATCAGCATCATCACTTTTCCAAGTGCGATTTTTTCTCCGTCCTTGAACGAGCCGAGAATATCTTCGCCCGCATAAAGCAAAGAATCTTTGTAAGTCAGTGCCGAATCAAGCGCGATATCTCCTCGTTCGATCTTGTTGAACATGCCGATGGTGATTGGTATTTTGATCATGCTCGCGGTAGGAAATATCGAGTCTGCGTTGATGGCCACAGTTTTTCCGGTTTTCAGGTTTTTTACAAAGACACCGACATCGCCATGAAAACCTTCGATCACCTCCAAAAGCTTCTTTTTCAATTTCTTGTCTTCCGATTGACTGATGGCTTGCAATGAAATAAAAAGTATGATGGAGGTGGTAATGATGAATTTTAATTTCATAAGTTTTAATTTTGAAACTTGTCAAATACTGTCAAGCACCCATGGCGGAGATCGGTAAAGATATAAAGAAAGCGAAGCAACTGCTCGAGTCAGATCAGTTGGTTGCGATTCCTACCGAGACCGTCTATGGGCTTGCGGGTAATGCATTGCATTCGGGCACGGTGCTCAAGATCTTCGAGGCAAAAGGTCGTCCGCAGTTCGATCCGCTGATCGTCCACGTACCTTCGCTATTTGCCGTGGAGAAATATGCGGATCACATTCCTGACAAGGCTGTTACCCTCGCTCAAAAATTCTGGCCAGGCCCGCTGACATTGTTATTGAAGAAAAAGCATATCATACCCGACCTCGTAACGTCTGGTCTTGACACCGTGGGGTTGAGATGTCCTGATCATCCGCTCACCAAGGAGCTTCTGGAGTCGATTGATTTTCCATTGGCTGCACCGAGTGCAAATCCATTCGGTTATGTGAGCCCGACATCGCCACAACATGTCGATGAACAACTGGGTGGAGTGATACCTTTCATTCTTGATGGCGGGGAATGTCGTGTGGGTATCGAGTCTACGATCGTGGGTTTTGAAGACGGCCAGCCTGTAATTTACCGTATGGGTGGTGTGAGTGTTGAAGAAATTGAAAAGGTTGTTGGGCGAGTTGCTGTGCAAACACATTCAACATCGAACCCCAAAGCGCCAGGCCAACTCAAAAGTCATTACGCGCCATCGAAAAGATTGGTACTCGGTAACATCAGCGAACTTCTGAAAAAATATCCGCACCAGGCTTCGATTTTGGCGTTCAAAACAGATTTCAATACCCCGCAACAGATCATACTCTCCCCTTCCGGTTCGCTTGAGGAAGCAGCCCACAATCTCTTTTCCGCATTGCGTTCGCTCGACAGAATGGAATCCGAGATCATTCTTGCTGAGTTTGTTCCTGATCACGGTTTAGGCAAAGCCATCAACGACAGGCTCAGGCGCGCGAGCCAACGCTGAAGCCGGATGCCAGCTACCGGTCAACCGGATTGCCGGTAACGGTTCCAGGTTTTGATCTTCTCGTGTTCTTCTGCATATTGACCATATCAAACCCAATCTTCCATGGAAAAAATGCGCAAAGTTCTTGTACTGACAGGCGGTGGCGATTGTCCCGGGCTCAACGCAGTGATCCGGGGAATTGCGAAACGGGCGCGAAAGGAAAAGAACTGGGAAGTCTACGGCAGTATTGAAGCATTCAATGGTGTGTTCAACGAACCGCAGGAAATTGTCCACCTGACGTCCAAACGAACTGCTGGCATTCACATCAAAGGCGGGACTATTCTCAAGACAACGAATAAATCGAACCCGATAAATTTTCCAATGCCGCAACCTGATGGTACGGTGAAATTTATCGATCGTTCGGATGAGCTTGTAAAAAAACTCAAGGCCTTGAAGTTCGATGCGGTGATCAACATCGGAGGAGATGGCTCGCAGAAAATATCGAAAGTTCTTCACGACAAGGGAATTCCCGTCATTGGTGTTCCCAAAACCATCGACAATGATCTCTCAGCAACCGATCTCACCTTCGGTTTTCAAACCGCAGTTCAAATTGCGACTGACAGTTTCGACAAGCTCGTTACGACTGCAGAGAGCCATCATCGCGTAATGATCATGGAAGTGATGGGTCGCGATGCGGGTTGGATCGCGCTGCACACTGCCATCGCAGGCGGGGCGGAAGTTTGCCTCATTCCCGAAATTCCATACGACATTCAAAAAATCGTCAAGCGGATCAACCTTCGTTACAAGAAAGGCCGAGGATTTGTGAACATGGTTGTGGCAGAAGGTGCGAAACCGAAAGAAGGCACGATCACTGCGAAAGCTGGCGAGAAAGGTTCGGAACATGTGCGGCTCGGAGGTGTTGCCTATCAGCTCTCGAAGCAATTGAAAGATGCCGGATGAAAAGCAGAGATCCGCGAAACTGTTCTCGGTCATGTTCAGCGTGGCGGAAGCCCGATTGCATTCGACAGGGTGCTCGCTTCAATGTTCGGAGTAAAAGCCTTCGAACTCGTGCTTGAGAAAAAATTCGGCACTATGGTCGCATTTCGCAACAATCAATACACCGAAGTTTCACTTGAAGAGGCTACAAAGGAATATCACATCGTGGAACCGGACTCGTTCCTGGTGCGCGGAGCGAAGGGATTGGGGATTTCGTTCGGAGATTAGGCATTAGGAATCAGGCATTAGGAATTAGAAAAATTCAATGCATTGAAATTGTCATGTCTGAATCCTCCACTAATGCTGACCCCTAATGCCCAATGCCTCGTGCGAAGCAGGCGCAATCGATGTAGTAAAAATTCAATCGGAGGTATCAACTGAATTTCAGTTTTCAACTAACTTCGTCCCCGTTCTTAAACAATCAGTGCATGAAAACGATCAACGACATCAACTTTAAAGGGAAGCGCGCGCTTATTCGTGTTGACTTCAATGTTCCGTTAGACAAAAGTTTTAACGTGACAGACGACAACCGGATCCGTGCGACAATTCCTACGCTGCAAAAAATTCTCAATGACGGTGGAAGTTGTGTGTTGATGTCGCATCTCGGTCGTCCGAAAGAAGGACCGGAAGACAAATATTCGTTGAAGCACACGATCAAGACTACCGAAAAACTACTCGGCCGCCCCGTTCAATTTGCCAACGATTGTATTGGTGATGAAGCAAAAACAAAAGCTGCAAACCTCAAATCTGGCGAAGTCTTGCTGTTGGAGAACCTTCGTTTTTATAAAGAAGAAGAAAAAGGAGATTTGGCGTTCGCGGAAAAACTTTCAAAGCTGGGAGATATTTACGTGAACGATGCTTTTGGAACAGCGCACCGTGCTCATGCGTCAACCACGATCGTTGCACAATTCTTCAAAGAAAAGTGTGCTGGCCTGGTGATGGCTGCAGAACTCGATAACGCGAAAAAAGTACTCGAAAATGCCGAAAAACCTTTTACGGCAATCATGGGAGGCGCGAAGATCTCAGACAAGATCCTCATCATTGAAAAATTGCTTGACAAGGTGAACCACCTGATCATCGGTGGTGGAATGGCTTACACATTTTTCAAAGCACTTGGGGGAAATATCGGCAACTCACTCGTAGAAGCCGACAAGCTTGATCTGGCAAAAGAACTGATCCAAAAAGCGAAGTCGAAAGGTGTCGAACTGCATTTGCCGATCGATTCGGTGATTGCCGATAAATTCGATGCAAATGCCAATACCGACACGGCCAACAACAACGCGATTCCAACTGGCTGGATGGGCCTTGACATCGGCCCGCAGGCGACCCAGGTGTTTTCCAAGGTCGTCAAGGATTCAAAAACAATTCTATGGAACGGACCGATGGGCGTATTCGAAATGAAAAAATTCGAGAACGGTACAAAGCAAATCGCTGAAGCTGTAGTGGCTGCAACAAAGAAGGGAGCGTTTTCACTGATCGGAGGCGGAGACTCGGCCGCTGCCGTGGCTCAGTTCGGTTTCAACGATGATGTAAGCTATGTTTCAACCGGAGGCGGAGCACTGCTCGAATATTTCGAAGGTAAAATTCTGCCGGGGGTGAAAGCTCTCGAGCAATAATGAGCTTTCAACAAGTTAAATCATCTGCATTCCCATCATGAGAAGGAACATAGAAAGTCCAATCAGCATGCTTATAATTTTCCGTGTCATAAAAATCTAATTTCAACATCACGTTAGTACTTATACATTTTTTGTACCAACCCGGAACCGCCCGCCAATTTGAGTCGCCAGTCAAATCAAATCAGCTGTTTTAATTCAGAAGGCATTTGCAATTAGGGATCAGGCATTGGGAATCGGGACTTGGGATTAGGCAGTTATTAGCATAGGTTATCGTGAGTACCACGAACAAATACCTAATGCCTAATTCCAAATGCCTAATCTTAAGATGCCGTGACAGTCGCCTTTCCATTCTTCCGATGCACGTTTTTTTGCACCGCTTCTGCTTTGCCGATATAGGATTTCAGTTGTTTGGCCAGCTTCTTTGATCTTTTACCGATATTCTTACGCATGGTACGCCCGGTATGTGGAGCGACTAACAGTCCCGTCATTGTTCCGAGCAACGCGCCAAACACAAATCCTACAAGAACTTTTCCCGATGTGTTCATATCTTTTTCCATACATCGGAAAAATTATAGTGCCGGGCTTTCGGGCATGGGTGTAACAATTCCAAAAATCGCAGGGAAAAAATTCTACAGACGTCCGCTGACTTCAGCCGCTTGCTCTCGCCTTGTAAGCAAACGTTACGCAGCTGGTGAACTTTGTAAGAGATAGCGGCAACAGCTTAAAGGTTGTTTTAGACTTTTTGTCGATGAATTTCTCGCTCAATATCCGATGGCACAGTGTTTCACTAAAGATGTGTAGTAAGGATTATGATGTCCAACTAAACAACAATTAAAGAGTTATGAAAAATGTATTGAGAAATCTTGGATTGCTGCTTTGTGCTGGAATGCTTTCGCTTGCAGGGATCGAAAAGGCACAGGCTCAGCAAAGTCCGCGGGTAGGTATTAAGGGAGGTCTGAACTTAAGCAATCTATACGTAAACGATGCCGATAAACAAAACGCGCGCATCGGATGGCACGCTGGCTTCTATGGTCAGATCTTTTCTTCGGAAGCTTTCGCAATTCAGCCCGAGGTGAATTTTTCGACAAAAGGTACCGGAGTTACGAGAGGTACCATTAACAACAACGGTGTCAATATCAATTACGACAACAAGTTCATGTTGAGCTACATTGATATTCCGGTACTCGCGGTGTTCAAATTAGGAAGAGCTGCCGAAATTCACGCTGGTCCTTACTGGTCGTATCTGGTGAGCGCTCAGATTAGGAACAACGGTGGTGATCCGAACAATGAATTCAATACGATCGATCGTAAGAACTTCGACAACTGGGATTACGGATTGGTAGGCGGTATCGGATTCAATCTCGGAAATTCAACCCAATTGGGTGTGCGTTACAATTACGGCCTGAACGAGATTGCACAGTCGGCCGGTGCAAAGCGAATGTTGGGTAACGCAAAAAATCAGGTTGCGCAGCTTTATCTCGCGTTTAACCTGAACGCTAAACATGACTATGACGACAATGATGCCTATGATAATGACTAATCATCAATTGTAGTGTGCATTAAAAAAACCTGGTTTAGAAAGCCAGGTTTTTTTGTCTCCTCAGTGGACGCGATATCTTGCGCTGGTTTCTCACCTTAACTAGCCTTGTAGTTTCTTCGTCTTCCAGCACTTCAATCTTCGGGAAGAGTAAACGCATAAGCAAATACGAAATGGATACGAATAGTCCGTATGCACAAATCAGCGCCACAACAATCTTAACAATATTCATAACCTTTATTTTAAGCTACCGTTAGCCAACAAAATTGAATGCCAACGGCCATATACCTCCAAAATCCAACCGTTGCTAATGCCCGGTGGAACTCTGATTGCCTGCGGCTGGAAAAATTTCCACAGAAGTCTGCACCGTATGGCCGGTTCGAAGATTTGACGCTCGGGCTGGCACTCGTTTTTGACAAGCTGATTGAAAAAACTAAAACAACATGGGTGATCTATTGTATGTGATAGCCGTTATCCTCATCATCGGATGGATATTAGGCGCGTTTGTCTTCAGCGTGGGAGGTTTGATTCACATCCTCTTGGTTGTTGCTATTATTGCCATATTGCTCCGCCTGATCTCAGGTGGAAGAAGTGTTTGATTGATTAAAAACGCATTGACGAGAAGGGGATCTTGTAACGAGATCCCTTTTTTCATTTATTCAATTTGCTCATTATCAAGAGATTGATTTTTTTATTATATTCGGTTGAAGCCCTCATGTGCTATTGGTTTTACAAATCTCAGCCTATGAACATCTTTGTTGCAAAACTCAATTTCAAGACACGCAAAGAGGAACTTGAGGCCGCTTTTTCCCAATACGGCCAGGTTGCTTCTGCAAAAATTGTAAGAGATAAAGACACCGGCAGGTCGAAAGGCTATGGCTTTGTGGAAATGCTAAATGACAACGAAGCAAACCATGCTATCGCTGCCTTGAACGAAAACGAAATCGATGGAAGAGTGATCGCAGTTAAGCCGGCCAATCCACGTCCCGCCTCCATGTGAATACAAGGCAACGCGTCCGATCCGCTAATCTAGTCTGGCACAACGAAGGACGAATCTCAACGAACAAATGCATTCGAGTCGCCCATGCGAATTCTTCGCCCGATTCTCCAATTTTTGCCCTCAAATTAGCACTGCGGCCTTTAGCCCATTCAAATCGCAGTCTGGAATCCTTTTTTGCTTCATCATTGGCAGATCTTTAAAGTGTTTCACAGAAAGCCAAGTCCGTTAAACTGCCGATTCGAGAAAACAGTCGCCAGCTGGCCGTTAATGGTCTCAAGATTGTCCACCATTTCGTAGCGTTTATGGGAAAAAACCGCCCGCACAGTTCTACTTCCGTTATCCGAAAGATCCTGGCCGCATTCCTGTTGCTTTGCACGGCTATTTTCTTCGCGATTGCGATAGCACGTTTTTCGTTTCGTGAAATGGTCGGCACCATGAATAAGATCACCGCCCCAAACGAAAAGCTCGACATTCTCAGCGACTTATTTGAAGAAATCACTACGCTTGACCAAACGCAGCGTGCTGAAGCTATTGAGAATCCGCACAAGCCGTATCATACGTTCATTGATCAGTCGGTGTCAATCAACGACAAGATCGATTCGCTGATCCTCCTCGAAAACGATTCATCTCAAGTTTCGAAACTCATCGCTATGAAACGTGTGCTCCACCAACGAAACGAGTTATTCTTTTCATACCTGAAAGTGAAAGCGAACCTGTTCGACAACAAGGAGTTTTCCGGACAACTCGACACGCTTGCCGCCATCTTGAACAACGATCAACTTACCCTGGATTCGAGCATTATTCAATCGCACAAAAAGATCACAACCACATTTCTACGCGATTCCAACGCTTTGGTACACCAGCAGGATCAGCGCTCGCTTATTCGCAAACTTTTCAGCAAAAGAAAAAAACAGGTTCCGCTAGATACACCGAAGATCAGAGTGCAGGAAGAATTGAGTTTTGTATTGGATACCGCAGCACTGGCAAGGCAGAATGAAGCGCTCATAGAGATCGAGCGCCTCATGAAAAATATGGAGCGTGACCAGTTCAGCCAGCGCAAGAAGTTACAACGCCAGGAGCTCGAGCTGGTTCATGCCAACGGACTTCTCATTAACCAGCTTTTGAATATTCTTCATGCCGTAGAGCGACAAGAGCTCGACCAGATGCAAGCCAATAATGGTCATGCAGTTCAGGTCATGAATCAAAGCATCGCGCGCATCAATTATCTCACACTTGCTTTTTTTGTCGCTGCCGCAATACTTGTTTATTTCATATGGCTCGACATCAGCAAGAGCAATTTTTATAAACTACAGCTGGAAAAAGCGCGCGACAAGGCCGAAGAGTTGAGCAAGATCAAGCAGCGATTCCTGGCCAACATGAGCCACGAAATCCGCACACCACTGCAATCGATCATTGGGTTTGCTGAACAATTGAAAAAACGTGACTCAACTGCACCTTCCGAGGTGGAAGCTATCCACAGCTCGTCAGAACACTTGCTGCAGATTGTGAATGAGGTACTCGATTTTAGCCGAATCTCTTCAGGGAATTTTTCTCTGGCGCAGGAACGTTTCAAGCTTTCGTCTGTCATCCGGGAGGTTGAATCGGCTATGCGCATTCAGGCTGAAAAGAAGAATCTTGCTTTCACGCTCGAAGCGAGCAAAACCAGCGAGTTCATTATGGGTGACCCATTCCGACTACGACAGATCCTTTACAACCTGTTGGGTAATGCCATCAAATTTACGAGCAACGGATTCATCAAGCTCAACGTCAAAACACAGGATGAAGGCAGTTTCTTACGATGTTATTTTGAAATAAGCGACTCCGGCATCGGAATCGAACCGCAGCAGATGGGGCGAATTTTCAATCAATTTGAACAGGCGAATGACAGCATCACACAGTCCTATGGCGGAACAGGATTGGGACTGACCATTGTGAAAGCGTTGGTTGATACCTGGCAGGGGTCGATTGAAGTTTCAAGTCAGCCGGGAATTGGTTCGTCTTTCCGGGTCGAGCTACTTTTTCCTAAAGCAGCTGATGTTAAAAACGACTTACAGATCACGCCTGCTAAGCCTGCGTCTGCAACTTTCAAAGGTAAAGTTATGGTCGTTGACGATGATGCGCTGATCCTTCGGCTATGTGGTTTGATCCTGACCAAATACAAAATTGACTTTGTAACGAGACAAGACGCAACAGCATTGATTGGAGAACAGCCTGATCCTTCGATAACACACATTTTCATGGATATCCGCATGCCGGGAACAAACGGGCAAGACCTTTGTCGCATACTGAAGAGAACATATCGTTCGGGTGTGCAATTTATCGCGCTCACAGCACACGTAATACCAGAGGAGAAAAACGATGTACTGCGGGATGGCTTCGACCAAATTCTCACAAAGCCGTTTCATGAACAGGAGATGCTGCGTATTCTCGAGGTTGACCCAATCGCAACAGCACCGATCCAGGAAGAAGTGCCCGACCTCGATTTACTCAAACGTATGACGATGGGTGACGAGGCGCTCTATCACTCGATATTGAATCAGTTCATTGAAGAAACGCGTGCCGATCTGATCGTGGCAACGCGATGTGCCGACTCCTGTGAAAGCAAGCCGTTGCGCGAAGTAGTTCACAAACTTGCCGGGCGACTGGCACAAGTAGGAATTTCGGGGGTCTCGGGCAGACTTCGGTCGGTTGAACTCGAACTTGAAGAAGGAAAAACAGTAAATGAACTGTCGGAGGATGTGCAGGGCTTATTCCGAAAAATAAATGACATCGTGCTCAAGCTGCGGCTGACAACGCAAGCACAATTGAACTAACTACTCGATCCCGTACTTTTCCATTTTCATGTACAGCGTTTTTCTGTCGATATTGAGGATACGTGCAGCTTTGGATTTATTATAACGAACTTCCTGCAAGGTCTTCATGATCGTTTCTCGCTCCTGAGCTTCTTGGAGCGCTTTCAGATCGTAGACCGGTCCTGTTTTTTCGCGTTCTCCATCCCTGACGCTTTGGATCATTTCCTGAGGAATAGATTCAAGCTTGATCGTATCACCTTTGGCGAGCAGCACAGCGCGCTTCACCACGTTTTTCATTTCTCTCAGGTTTCCCGGCCAGTCGTAGCGTTCAAAAAGCTCTATGACGTCCGGTTCGAATCCCTTCACATTTTTTCCCAGTTCCGCATTGGCGCTTTCGCGGAAATGATCGAGGAACTCGTAAAGGTCGTCACCGCGCTGCCGAAGAGAAGGCACCTCGAGCTTGAATTCATTCACACGATGGTAAAGATCTTCACGAAATGATCCGTCTTTGACACTTTCAGCCAGGTCATCGTTTGTAGCCGTGAGGATACGGACATCGACTTTGATTTCTTTGTTGCTTCCGATCGGCTGGATCACGCGTTCCTGGATCGCCCTGAGCAACTTCACCTGAACTTCGTATGAAAGGTTTCCAACTTCATCGAGGAAAACGGTGCCTTTGTGAGCGGCTTCGAATTGGCCGACTTTGTCAAGAAGGGCTCCTGTAAATGATCCTTTCACGTGCCCGAATAATTCACTGCCGGCAAGTTCTTTGGAAAGAGCACCACAGTCCACCGCGACAAATGCGTGTTTCGATCTCGGGCTCAGTTGATGGATCATCCGCGCAACGTTTTCTTTACCCGTTCCACTTTCGCCCTGAATGAGTACAGACATGTTTGTGGGTGCAACCAGGCGGATCATCTCATGAAGCTTTGTCGATAAAGGGCTGTTCCCCTGAACAAATGTGGAGGTGATCGGTGCGGGTTGCGTTGGCTCCAGTCGCTTTTCTTTTTTCAATGCCTGCTGAACGATCATGAGAAGTTCGTCAGGATTAACGGGCTTGGTGATATACTCAAACGCACCCGCTTTGATGGCTTTGACAGCTGTACGGATATCATTGAAGCTCGTCATGATGATCACGGGAATCGCTGGTTTTTCATTTTTGATCTCATGAAGCATGTCCATACCCGTGGTGTCTGGCAGCCGATAGTCCAGGATAGCAAGGTCGAAAGATCTGGAATGAAAGGCCTTAAGACCGTCCTTGCCTTTGTTAGATACCGTAATCGAATAGCTATGACGGGAGAGAAAACCTTCGAGAATTCGCGAAAACGTAAGGTCGTCTTCCACCAATAAAATTGAGGCCATATTGAGGCTTAAAATAAAAAGAAAAGCCGGAATTTCTTCCAGCTTTTCGTTAAGTCAGCTTCCGTGTTAAGTCCAGCTGCTGATTATTTATCCTGATCGTTGTTATTCATTCCATCGTCAAGCTTGTTGCCGTCTTTGTCGAAGCGCACAGTTTTGGTTTGCGCACCGTTTTTCAACTCCACCACGTAGATCTCCTGACCATAAGCACCATTTTGCTGACCTGACATAGAAGTACTGTCATTTTGAGAGCCGGCTCTGTATGAAGTTGAATCGTTTTGATTCGAAGTCGAGTCGTTCGACATGGACTGATCATTCACGCCTGTAGATTTGTATGCTGCATTTACCAACCATCCACGATATTCAGTTGCTTCAAGCGAACGTTTTACAGGATCGGGAAGATCGCGGGAATTGATTCGCTCTCTGTCCTGATCGTCTTGTGAAGTTGTGGTAGGATACTGTTGAGTTTGTCTTTGAGTTGAGGTAGTGTCCTGTGCATTCACAGCTACCAGCCCTCCGAAGATAAAGCAGAAGGCAAACATTAATTTTTTCATTGTCCTGATCGGTTTTAGTTGAACATATTTTGCTCAACCTTGCCGAATGTCATGCCTTCTGATAACGCAGTTTTGAGCTACGCGATTTGTGGGTGCTGACGCGATACAGTTGCTCAGTAAATGCACGTGCTGTAGAATCATTCTACACCGATGTTGAAAATAAAGTACAAAAAGCCGATGTGTGATCGGCTTTCAGTAACAACGGTATGGCTATGCCTTATTGTGCTTTTCGCTCCTCGATCAAATAGGCAAGGCCGAGTCCGGCTCCCCCGAAGATCAACAGCATGGAAAAATATCCGACTTCTTCCATATCCCATGAGCGATCGAGGAAATAGCCAAGCAGCAGCCCGATGCCAGCTCCAATCAACAGTAATGAAGCCCGAAGCGCACCGGATGTGCTCCTTGCTTTTGTGGTAAACATGGTAGGATCGACACCCTTCTCGATCATCGCCATTCGCTCATCGTTTTGATACCTTCGGAGATATATGACCATGATGAAGGCGCCTATAATCAAAATGATAGGGATCATGATCGCTAAAAATGAAACATCCATAGTTTTATTGTTTTGAGATTTGGCCGTTGGACGCAGAGGACGGTGCGGAGGTTACACAAAGAGCTGAAAGCTGAAAGCTAAAAGCCGAAAGCTTGAGCATGTCAATCCCTGAATTTGGTTGACCGTTTTTACTAATCAATTACCATTGGGCAA
>CBHROW010000005.1:0-41183 GCA_966080355.1 uncultured Chryseosolibacter sp. | reverse complement strand
AAAATCCGGAAATGACACCGCTGCGATCCATCCGTCCTCTACGTCTTCGAACCATTCCTCGTAGTAGCAATCGTCAGAGCCGTGAAAGTTCATGATGTTCTCACCGATCAAAATGAATTTAGTGACGCCTTCTTTGAGCAAGGGCTCAATCACATTTCGCTTGAGTTCCATGATGTCGTTGTTGATCGCGTCATTCCATTCGCCAATGAACTCAATAATACTATACCCGAGTTCATAATCGGTGTAGAGAATCTTCAGATAGAGAGTTTCAGAACCTATGTAATCCCAGGCGGGATCGATATAATACCCGTAGATGGTGTCGGAATATACGTCATAGTTGTATTCTTTACCGAAGAAAGGCGAACGCTCATCGCGAGCAGGATCGTAGTACTTCAACCAGTTGTGATACGGTTCAATTTCGTGCATGTCCTTTTCGGCTATCGACAGCCTTACGAACAGAACCATGTTGTTTGAGCAATTGTTCGGCCTCGGCTTCAGAAATGCCAAGTTCATCCATTACCATTTTTGTGCCCCGGTGTACCAGCTTGTCGTTGGTAAGCTGCATGTCGACCATCTTATTTCCCTTCACGCGGCCGAGCTTGATCATGGCGGAGGTGGATATCATGTTGAGGATGAGCTTTTGAGCAGTTCCTGATTTCATGCGCGTGCTGCCGGTGACAAACTCCGGTCCAACAATAACTTCTACGGGAAAATCGGAATGCTTCCCTACTTCTGTTGGACTGTTACATGCAATGCAGCCCGTTGTGATGCCGTGTCTGCGGGCAGTCTCCAAAGCACCAACTACATAAGGCGTTCGCCCCGAGGCCGCAATTCCGATAAGCACATCGCCAGTGTTGATCTTGTGTTGTTGAAGATCGATCCACCCTTGTTCGCGATTGTCTTCCGCATTTTCTACCGCCCTGCGAATGGCTATGTCACCGCCTGCGATGAGACCGATGACCTGGCCATATGGAACGCCATAAGTAGGCGGGATCTCCGAAGCATCTACAACGCCTAAGCGGCCACTGGTGCCGGCACCGATGTAAAACAGTCGACCCCCCGTCTTCATTTTTCGCACGATCGCCTCGACCAATTTTTCAATTTGCGGAATAACTTTTTCGATTGCGAGTGGAACTGTACGGTCCTCTTTGTTCATGTTCACGAGCAGATCATGAACATCCATGTTTTCAAGGTCTTGATAGTTCGATGAAGATTCGGTTGTTGTCATCTTTTAAGCGCCTTTGCACGTTGCATCAAGCTAAACATCTTACATCCGGGAAGGGTTGCGAAACGTTGTTCGATATATTGGCGGTGGTCAGCCGTCATATTGATCCTGGACCCATATTGCCGCATCGTATCGAACATACACTCGTTGAGCTTCGATTTCGGCCCGAGGATCTGCTCATTCACCCGTTTTTTTGCTTCTGGATAATCGTCAAACGAGCTTGTGATCGCGTGTTGAATGTGAGCGTCCAATGCTGCGAAACGATTGTTAAAGCAGCTGCAAAAATCCACACTTATGCTGTCTAGCGTGAGCTTTTCCGGCTCTGGCATTTGAGCTCCAGCCGACAGGGCACAGCCGAGCAGGACAAAGGCGAATTTAAACATGATCCTTGTGAAACAGTGTTAATCCGGCTATCGGGCCTTCGAGAATATTTTTAACTGTGATGCCTTTATCGTTAGCAACCTGGCGGAGAATGTCACTGAAATAGAATGCTATCGAACCGGTGAAGTGCACTTTCAGATTCTGATAGTTGTCGTACTTCATCACGTTATTCTCATAGAACTCGGCAAAGCTGTCGTAAATGAGTTTGTAACAGTACTTTTCATCCAGGTGCTGAAAGATAAATTTCGCGAAGCTCGCCAGGAACGCGCTGGGTTTTTCCTGTTGATAAACTTTTTCTAGGAACTCTTCGCGCGTCAGCGGAAAGCGCTGATGGAAGTGGGCGGCAAGTTTTTCCGGCATTTTCTTTCTCAGGTAGTCGACCAAAAACTTACGACCGATATTCGCGCCAGATCCTTCATCGGCCAATATCCAGCCGAGGTTCGCTACGTTATCAATAATCTTCGATCCATCATACAAACAAGAGTTCGAACCCGTTCCCATGATGCAGGCGATTCCCGGCTCGTGACCGCACAACGCACGTGCTGCAGCCAGCAAATCCCACCCGATTTCGATGTGTGCTTCCGGAAAAAATTCCAGGAACGCGCTTTTAATGGTGAGCTGGTTCTTGACAGACGAAACACCAGCCCCGTAAAAGAAGATCTTGCCGACCTGACCATTGATCTTGGGAAGAAGAACCTCCTGCACGTTTTTCTTGAGGTCTTCGATGGGCTGATAGTAGGGATTGAAGCCAGGAGAACTTGCCTGTGCAATAGTTCCGTCTTTATGTATAAGTCTCCAGTCGGTTTTGGAGCCTCCGCTATCAGCTATTAAGATCATTGGCGAATTTGGATAAATAAAGGGTCTTAAGTCTGCAAAGCTAATCGGAGAATCGAGATCATAAAAACATTCCTGCCGATGTGTTCGTGTGCGATTTCCTTTTTGTTGAAGGTTCAGGTTAGTTTTCCAACGACTTTGAATTTGTCGAACACTTTGTCGGTGTGTGGCGCGTCTTTCAGTTCGTCAGTCAGATCCTGACCAGCCCAATGTTCGTAGTGTTTGCCTGATTGCCATAATCGTGAAAGGGTAACATCGTAAACAATTCCCCGATAGGCGATCCACACATCAGGCTTGTCCTGGCCGTTTCGCAAGGCAAGCTGCGATCTTGAAATAGACTGCAATTCAGCGCTCACCTGGCGTTCAAATGGTTATAGTCGCGAACGATCGTATACAAAAATTCCTGAGGCGGAAGGTCGGTTTGAATGCCGAGCATCGTTTTGATCTTGTCAGTCACCATGATCACAGGCTGGATGTTTTCGAACTCCGTGTTTGCTTCAAGTGCGCGTTGGATGAGTTCAATGTCACGACTGGCAAGCTGCGCAACCTGTGGGAAAACAGGGTTGTAAGTTTCTTCGGAGGTAATGAAGACGTTATTGGCGGTGATCTCCTGATTGCCGATCAGTTTCACAACCGTAGTTCCCGCAACGATATCGCCCAGGCGCTGACCTTTTCCTCCGGCAGCGATGATGATCACAGCCAGCGCCCCCGACATCACGTAAAAATCAATGAGGCTGAAGGCCCAGCGTAACATATAATCGCCAACGGTAGGCTGTGTGCCATCGAGGCGCACGACCTGGATCGAGAGCACACGCTTTCCTGGCGTTTGACCATTCATAAAAATTTCGAAAAGCAGATGGTAGAACATCCACGGAAGTGCAAGAAAGACGAAATAAACCCATACTGTTTCAACTTCCATTGAAACAAACAATGCCACCATGCCAATAACGTATGCAATCAGGATCACCTGGTCCAGCAAATAGGCAAGGATCCGGTCGCCAATACTCGCAATAGGATATTGGATTGTAACATTCTGCGTGGTTAGAACCTGAATCGTTTGCATCCCCTTAAAAAATCAAATAACTTTTCCGCCTTAAAACCTCTG
Source organism: uncultured Chryseosolibacter sp. (assembly GCA_966080355.1). GTDB lineage: Bacteria > Bacteroidota > Bacteroidia > Cytophagales > Cyclobacteriaceae > Chryseosolibacter. The sequence goes on along the minus strand of CBHROW010000005.1, from coordinate 37,638 downwards.
CAAGGTCGCAATATGAAGCTAAACCTCCTCGCTGCATCCCTAATGTTTTTTTTGCTTGCCGGATGCGTCAACCTCGAAAAGAAAAATGTATACTCCTCACTGCCGGACGAACAAATCCGGAAAGTTGCGGATTCACTTGCGCAAACGTACATCATCACCGATGGTCACGTTGACCTGCCGTATCGCCTCAAGGTGAAACATTTCAGGCTTGATCGGGAGTACCTGGGCATTCCGTTAAAAACAACAGAAGGTGATTTCGACTTTGAGCGCGCGAAAAAAGGCGGACTTGACGCTCCTTTCATGTCGATCTATATTCCTTCGTCTTATCAGCTTAAGCCGGATAAAGGAAAAAGTTTAGCCGACTCCCTGATGAATATGATCGAGGGAATTGTTCAGGCGCATCCCGACAAATTTGCGCTGGCAAAAACTCCACACGACATAGAAGAAAATACCAAAGCGGGAAAGATCTCTTTGCCTTTTGGCATGGAGAATGGTGCCCCGATCGGAGATGACCTTGCCAATGTGAAATATTTTTTCGATCGGGGAATCCGCTACATCACCCTTACCCACGGAAAGAACAACCAGATCTGCGATTCTTCTTACGACACAACGCGGCTGTGGAATGGTTTGAGCCCTTTCGGGGAAAAGGTCGTGGCAGAAATGAACCGTGTCGGAATCATGGTCGACATTTCTCACGTGTCCGACAGCACTTTTTATGACGTGATCAAGCAAACCAAGGCACCGATTATCGCATCACATTCGTCATGCCGTTATTTCACACCGGGATTCGAGCGCAACATGTCTGACGATATGATCAAAACGCTGGCGAAAAATGGCGGAGTTATCCAAATCAACTTTGGCGCAAACTTCCTCGACTCCGTTGCGCGCACAAACGATGCCCTTCGCGATACGCTTGAAAAACGATTGAAGGAGAAGAACCTGACTTCAGCCAGCCCGGAAGCGCAGCCGATCATTGAAGCGCTCGGGAAGCAACACAAAGAATTCTTCTCTGATGTTGAACGCGTTGCCGACCATATCGACCATGTCGTGAAGATTGCGGGTATCGACCACGTTGGGATCGGCTCTGACTTCGATGGTGTTGGCGACAGTCTGCCGCTGGGGTTGAAAGACGTGTCCACTTATCCTAACCTTATCGCTGTGCTGCTCAAACGGGGATATTCCGCTCAGGACATTGAAAAAATATGTTATAAGAATGTCTTCCGCGTGTGGAACAAAGTGATCGAAGTTTCGGAGAAAGGTTCCTGATCTTTTAAAGCATTGATTTGTGTGAACGATGAAAGAGGCAGCATTTGTCAAACAAAATAAACCGCGTTGGGAAGAGTTTGAAAAAACTGTGAAAGACCAGCGCTCGGCCGAGCCCGATGAACTTGCCGATCTTTTCATCCAGGTGACAGACGATCTGTCGTTCGCCAAAACAAAATATCCGGAAACTCGAACGTTCAATTATCTCAACGCACTTGCGAGCAAAATTCACCTGCAGATCTACCGGAACAAGCGCGAAGAGAAAAATCGGTTCATCACTTTCTGGACACACGAAGTTCCTGAGGCCATCTACTATTCACGAAAGCAAATGCTGTATGCCCTGATCATTTTTTTGATTGCAGGTTTGATCGGTGCCATCTCTGCGGCATACGACAACACATTCGTTCGATTGATCCTCGGTGATGGTTATGTGAACATGACCCTCCAAAACATCAAAAAAGGAAACCCCACCGGAGTGTATTCAAGCATGGGCGAGATGTTCATGTTTTTGTTCATCACCTGGAATAACATCAAGGTCGCGTTTTACATTTTTGTGCTGGGCGTTTTCACCGCGTTGGCCACTGGCTATTATTTATTTTACAATGGGCTGATGGTCGGAAGCTTTGTGATGTTCTTCTATAATGAGAGTCAGATCAAACAAGCTTTTCCGGTGATCATGCTTCATGGCACGATCGAGCTTTCGTCTATCGTGATTGCCGGAGCAGCAGGATTTGCGCTGGGTAACGGACTGATATTTCCTGGCACGTACTCAAGGCTCGTATCTTTCAAAATGGGCGCTGCACGGGGAATCAAGATACTCGTTGGCCTGGTTCCGTTTTTTGTTATTGCCGGATTTATCGAGTCATTTATCACACGGTATGCCTTTATGCACTGGAGCCTCAAGCTGATCGTCATCGGAGGCTCCGCTGCACTTATGATCTTCTATTTTGTAATTCACCCTCAACGCCTTTTCCGTCATGCAAAACCAGGTCATCAGCTATCATAAAACACGCGACTTCGGAACAAAAGTGAGCGTGACATTCGAATTCATCCGCCAGAATTTCAAAGGGCTGAGCGCGAGCATTCTCCTTATTGCCGGTCCTCCGGTGTTGCTGGCAAGCCTTCTTCTCGGGTCGTTCTTTCAGGATCTGTTTTCTGTTGGCATGGCTGCGGGGCGTGGCGGTGATGCGTTTCTTGCCATGGTTACTTCGCCAACATTTTGGATGCAGATGTTGCTCATGATGGTATTTATGCTGGTGAGCTCAGTGGCCGCGTTGGCTACGATCAATTGTTACCTGATCTTGTATGAAGAAAAACAAAGCACACAGATCACTGTGGCGGAGGTGTGGGAGCGCGTTCGTTCTACTTTTTTTATGTATGTGGGAACAGCCTTACTCTTCACGCTGCTCGCTATTGCGACCTACATCGTCATGATCATTCCCGTGGCGCTCTTCGGAGTTATTTCCCCCGTACTCGCTTCTCTGTTTTTGATCGCGTTTTTTGTTGCCATTTGTTACATTTTTATCGCTACCTCACTTACATTCATTATTCGCAGTTACGAAAAGTCTGGATTTTTTGAGGCGCTTGTTCGCTCGTTCAAACTCGTTCAGGGAAAGTGGTGGAGCACTTTCGGAATTATTCTCGTGCTTTATCTGATTGCCGGAGTCATCTCGTACGTGTTTATGATTCCGTGGTATATTGTGTTCGTGGTTTCCGCACTCCATGACGCAGGTGTGGAAGGTTATCAGAACACAACTTCGGTAATGGGCGTGATCTCGACCATTCTGCTCACGATCTATCACCTCGCCCAAATGCTGCTTTACTCCCTTCCCGCCATCGGTATCGCTTTTCAGTACTTCAACCTGGTTGAGCGCAAAGAGGCTCGCGGATTGATGTCGCAGATCCAAACCATTGGTGAGCAAGGCCCATCGACTTCCCCTCCAAACGATGAACAATACTGATCGTGAGATTTGCGCTGATCATTTTCATTCTTCTCACGCTCCCTCTTCCTTACGCCTCCGCCCAGGATGCCGATACCACATTGATTGAGCAGATCGACTCCATTGCAGCGGCAGCAGAGGAAGATGTTATTTATCATGCGCTCCCTGACTCTTCAGAAGTAACCCAACGCGCTTTCAGCGAGCAACGTGTCAATGAACTGAAGACAGATCCACTGCTCGCGTACAAACGGCCAGCCTCTGTCGGTGAAACACTACTCGAAAGAATATGGCGTTGGATCAACTACTGGTTTAGCGAATTATTCAGCCGCGCCTTTGAAGCGAATTGGGGCCGAATGATCATGTATGTGATCGCGTTGGGAGTTGTGGTCATCTTGATCCTCACACTGATGAAGGTCGATGCCTTCCGCATGCTTTATGCGGGAACATCGAACACCGTAAAGTATGCGGTACTGGATGAGAACATCCACGAGATGAATTTCGATCACCTCATTCGTGACGCTGCCGCGGAGAAAGACTTTAAAAAAGCAATTCGCCTCGTTTTTCTATACTCGCTCAAACTGCTTTCCGATAAAGATCACATCCACTGGGAATCGGGAAAAACGAATCACGATTATGTTGCCGAATTACGTCCCACTGACTTGCGCCAGAGCCTGAATGAACTCAGCTTTTATTTCGACTACGCGTGGTACGGCAACTTCTCGGTTAACGAGCAAACCTACGCGCGTGTGCAGGAGGCTTTCGCAGGATTGAAAACTAAATTATAATGCGAAAGGATTGGAAATATATCGTGTATGTTGGCGGTGCCTTGCTCCTGTTCCTGATCATTCGGCTGATCTCCCCGCGGCAGTTCGACTGGACCGTCACCTATGCATATGATGACAAAAATCCTTTTGGCGGGTACGCGTTGTACGAGCTGCTGCCGTCTTTATTTGATGAGATCGATCACCATTACCAACCGGTCTATGAGATCAAAGACTCGATTCGCACAGATGACAATATCTTTATCATCGCCTCCGATTTCAGCGGAGACAAGGCCGACACCGAAGCATTGATGGATCATGTTGAACGTGGCGGAAATGTTTTCATCAGTGCCGAATATTTTTGGGGACATTTTTCTGATACACTTAAATTCAACACCTACGATCAGCTGGTTACCGATGTCAACGCGGCCACACCTGACAGCACTTACCTGAAATTTTCGACAACCAAACTGGATACATCGCAACAATTTTGGTTTGCAAAAGGAAACGTTTCGCATTTTTTCGAAAGATTTGATACGTTGAATACAACAATTATCAGTGAAAACGCGGCTGGCAAGCCTGTAACGGTCAGGATCAAACACGGAACGGGAAGTTTCATCCTGAATAGCACACCCCATGCGTTCACCAATATCTACCTGTTGTCGCACGACAATCATGAATTCGTCTCATCCACATTGTCTTTTCTTCCGAAACACAAACTTTCATGGTCGGAATATTATCAACTGGGAAGAATGGAGTCCAAATCTCCCCTGCGTTTCATTCTTAACAGCGAGCCGCTGGCGTGGGCGTACTACCTTTCAATTGCCGGAGTTGTGATTTTTATGCTGTTCGAAGGGAAAAGAAAACAACGGATCATCCCTGTGATGAAACCGCTTGCCAATACATCGCTGGAGTTCGTCACTACGATCGGCAATCTCTATTTTCAAAGAGCTGACCACAAAAACATCGCGGAGAAGAAAATAGCGTATTTACTTGACGTCATTCGTTCAAAATATTTATTGAAGACGAGTAATTTTGACGATGATTTCTACGAACATTTGTCTCGCAAGTCGGGAAAACCAGCCAACGAAGTGCGGGCGTTGTTCAGATTGATCATTTTTGTAACCTCTTCCACAGTGATCTCTGAAAATCAGCTGATGGATTTGAACGATAAAATCGAGAAATTTCTAAAAGAGTAAAATTGTCATTACCTGCCCTTGATAGATTATGGAGGAAAAAATTTTTACGAATCGCGTTGATCTCACAGCATTGAATGAGAACGTTCAGCTTGTGCGTTCCGAGATTGGAAAAGTAGTTGTCGGCCAGCAGCAAATGGTTGATCTGCTGATCACCGCCATATTATCTGACGGCCACGTGCTGATCGAAGGAGTTCCTGGCGTGGCAAAGACCCTCACCGCGAAGTTACTTTCCAAAGTCATCTCGGTAAAATTCTCGAGGATCCAGTTCACGCCCGATCTCATGCCCTCCGATGTGCTTGGTACTTCTGTGTTCAACGCGAAGAATGCAGAGTTCGAATTCAAGCCCGGGCCGATCTTTTCAAATATTGTTCTCATCGATGAGATCAATCGCGCGCCAGCGAAAACCCAGGCTGCGTTGTTCGAAGTGATGGAAGAACGCCAGGTGACGATCGATGGAAAAACTTACCGACTCGATCCGCCATACATTGTTGTAGCCACACAAAACCCGATCGAGCACGAAGGGACATACCGCTTGCCGGAAGCTCAACTCGATCGCTTTCTTTTCAAGATCGAGGTCGATTATCCGGAACTTGAACAAGAGGTCGCGATCATCGCAGGTCACCACCAACGCAAAGGTGCTTTGCCGGTAAGCGAAGTAAGGCCCGTTTTATCTTCGGAAGATCTAATCCGTTACCGCGCAGTCGTTCAGCAAATCCATGTGGAGGAAAACATCTTGCGTTACATCGCTCAGATCATTCATGAAACACGGGGCAATCATTCGCTTTTTCTCGGTGCGTCACCCCGTGCTTCTGTGGCAGTTCTCAATAGTTCGAAAGCTTTTGCAGCGATCAATGGCCGCGACTTCGTAACTCCAGAAGATGTGAAAGTACTAGTATATCCGGTACTGCGTCATAGAGTGATGCTCACGTCTGACAAGGAAATGGAAGGTGTTACGCCCGATGAAGTGATCAAACAGATGATAGACAAGATTGAAGTACCGCGCTAGATGAATTTTATACGTTCGCTATACCTGAACAACCGATTTTTCCAGTTGCTGGGAATAGTGGCGGCATGTTTCATTTTTGTATTTGTTGTCGGTGCGTGGATCATTGTGCCTAAAATTTTGTTCGGAATTTTTCTTGCACTGGTCATCACTGATCTGCTGCTACTGCATCGCGTGAAACGCGGAATTCACGGCCACAGATTTGCGCCCGAGAAACTTTCGAATGGCGATGAGAATGAGATCCGATTGTATTTCGAGAATTTCTACCAGTATGCCGCAAGTATCCGGGTGATCGATGAAATACCACATCAGTTTCAAAGACGCGATATCAGTTTTTATGTAACCATTCCATCAGGCGAAAGCCGAACGATCAAGTATTCTCTCAGACCGGTCAAGCGGGGAGAGTATTCTTTTGGCGTGGTCAATGCGTTCGTCAGTTCACCGCTTGGAATTTTTGCCAGGCGATTCCGTTTTTCGGCCGACAAGTTTGTTCCAGTCTATCCTTCATACATCCAAATGCGGAAGTACGAATTGCTGGCCATCTCAAACCGCCTGACGGAAGTAGGAATAAAAAAGATCAGACGAATCGGTCACAATACAGAGTTCGAATTGATCAAAGAATACGTGAGCGGTGATGACGTGCGAACGCTGAATTGGAAGGCCACAGCTCGAAGGGGTCACTTGATGGTGAATCATTACCAGGATGAGCGGTCGCAGCAAGTGTATAGTCTCATCGACAAGGGTCGCGTGATGAAAATGCCTTTTGACGGAATGAGTTTGCTCGATTACGCGATCAATGCAACGCTCGTGATCTCCAACATTGCGATAAAGAAATCAGACAAAGCGGGGCTCATCACTTTTCAAGACAAGATCGGAGTAATGGTTCCGGCCGGGAAGAATAGCAACCAGATGGGTAAGATCCTGGAAGTGTTGTAAAATCAAAAAACAGCTTATCGCGAAACTGATTTTTCGATCGTTAATAATTATATAAGGAGAAAGATCAGCCAACGCAGCCTTTTTTTGCTTTACACCAATTTTGAAAGTATGTACGGACTCAAACGACAACTGCCGTATCTTTCAAGCCTGGCGCAGCAACATGTGATGGTTGTCATATTCTTTGAAAACACAGAGATGAAATCGCTGATTGCAGCCCCAGCAGAAACACTGGTTCAGGTATATAACAAAGCAATTGCGGAAAAATTGGCTTACGAGAAAAAATTAATTGTCAAAGAGCTGTCAAAGTCAGGCATCCACGCGGTTCTGACGACCCCGCAAAATCTTTCGGTGGATACCATTAACAAATATCTCGAATTAAAGGCAAGAGGAGTGATCTGATGAAATCGATGAAACGTTTTACAATCTGTTTTTTTATACTCGCATTGACTTCTTTCGCATGTGAGGTGAATGCGCAGCGATTGAAACGTATCGATTCGCTGAAGCCGACCATCTGTTATCAGAAGAATTCAACGGAAGCTTATCACGTGCCGCCACCAGAAGTATTTCAACTGTGGCGTCAATCAAAGAATTCACGCACAAAAACTTCCACCATCGAAGTTGAATACGTCAATTTTCCTGCAGACAACCAGGCGCGCGATGCCTTTCAGTTCGCTCTCGATATTTGGGAAACACAACTTGTTTCATCAGTGCCGATCAAAGTTCGTGCGCAATGGGGTTCATTGCAGGCAGGTGTATTGGGTCAGGCGGTGTGGGGCTCAGCGTTTGCAAACTTTGATGGCGCACAACACCTGAACGTTTATTATCCCGTAGCATTGGCCGAAAAGATCAGCGGTGTTGCGATGAATGCAGCCGATGAAGCCGACATTGTCGCGACATTCAATAGCGCTTCGAACTGGTATTTTGGAACCGATGGAAATCCTCCTGCCGGAAAAATGGACCTCGTCACGATTGTGCTTCACGAGGTCGCTCATGGCCTCGGTTTCATCGATACCTATGCCGATACAAATAATGTCGGAACGGTCGGACTCGACAATGGAGGGACAGCGGTTCCATTCGTCTATGACTTAAACGTGGTGAATGACGCACGGCAAAGTTTGTTTTCGACTGTAGCTTCGAATTCTGCTGCCATGGCAACCTCACTCACCAGCGGCAATCTCTCTTTCAATTCGCCACTTGCTGAAATTTCGCTTGGGGCGATTCCAAAAGTGTATGCCCCGGCAACTTTTAATGCAGGCTCCAGCATCGCACATCTTGACGAGTCCACTTTTTCGGTTCCGGGAGATCCGAACAATTTAATGACTCCGCAGATCGCAGCGCAGGAATCCATTCACAGTCCGGGTGGCGTAACACTCGGAATTCTCAACGATTTGGGATGGCTGACTACACGCATCAGGCACACTCCGTTAAAAGACACTGAACGTAAAGACGGTCAGCCGTACATCGTAAGGGCCGTGATACAAAGTGATAACGGCTACGACAACAGTTCGGTAAAATTGAATTATCGTAGTTCATCTTCCGTGCCTTACACCGAAGTAGCCATGACGCCAACTGGAAATCCGAATGAGTTTCAGGCAAGTTTGCCAGGCAGCACGCAGAATATTTCATATGCCTATTTCATCACGGTAACAGACAATCTTGATAGACTGTTTCGCAACCCTGGTGTTGTGTACGAGCAAAACAAAGCGCCACAGCAAAATTTCGTTTTGATCAACATCAGGCCGGACATCGAAAAGCCCGTGATAGCACATGCCCCAGTCGATTTTGTTTTTGAAAACGATTCCGACTTTTCTGTTTCAGCGGTTGTGACCGATAATCTTGCAGTCGCTTCCGTTGAAATTCAATATTCGATCGATGGCGGAATTTTCCAGATTGCTGCAATGACAAAAGGTGCCGATGATAATTACACTTACACAGTCACCTTGCCGCCCTCACTTGTTGTCGGAGACCTGATCAAGTATAGGATAATAGCACGTGATGCAAGCTCATCTTCAAACAGCGCGCAAGCACCCGCTGATAAAGACACGTACACTGTATTCGTCACTGGCGACCTACCCGCAAAAGATTCTTATGTGAATGACTTCAATGAAGAGTCCTTTGATTTTATAGGCAATAGTTTTTCAATTGAAACGCCAACTGGATTTTCAAACGGTGCGATTCATTCAGAACATCCCTATCAAAATGGATCTGGTCCGAACAGCGAGAGTAACTTCGTTTATCAGCTTCAAATACCCATTCGCATTAATGCTTCGAATCCATATATTCAGTTTGATGAAGTGGTGTTGGTTGAGCCAGGTGAAAAAGATTCGAGATTTGGCGATGCCGACTTCTATGATTATGTAATTGTGGAAGGATCGAAAGACAACGGAGTGACCTGGACTCCCTTTGTTGATGGATATGATAGTCGCGCAAATGCAGATTGGCTTTCCAAATACAACAGCTCGATCCTCAGCGACAATTCAACTGCAGGGGGAACATCGACTTTATTTCGCGAACGAACCATCAACATGCTTGAGAGCTCTTCCTTTGCAGCGGGCGATGAAGTGAAGATCCGCTTTCGGCTTTTTGCAGATCAGGCCGCGCACGGCTGGGGTTGGGCAATCGACAACCTTTCTATTCAAGGAACAGTGACCGGTATTGAGGAAGTGCTGAGCGAGCACATCACGGTTTATCCGAATCCGGCTTCAGCAGAGGTTAGCATTTCCAAACCACGCGAAATTGCAGATGGTCAATTGATGATCTTAAACGCCAACGGACAGACTATACATTCACAAGAATGGATTGATCGCACCACAGTTGATGTTAGGAATCTTCGCTCCGGTTTGTATCTACTCAAACTTCGCTCCGGCAGTCGTGTATTCACTAAAAAACTGATTAAAATCTAATGCGCGATGAGTGTTTCAAAAGTTGTTGAATCAATCCCAGCACAAGTATCCAGCATCTCAGTGCCTGATTTACAAATTCCTCTTCTTTAACCCTTTCACCACATAATCACAAGCTCTCGCTGTCATAGCCATGTAAGTGAGGGAAGGATTAACACAAGAAGAAGATGCCATGAATGATCCATCGGTGATGAAAACGTTTGGCACTTCATGCATTTGGTTGAAGCTATTGAGAACGGATGTTTTTGGATCTTTTCCCATGCGTGCGGTTCCCATTTCATGATTTGCATTGCCCGGGAATGACATGGTGCCATCGATCCGTATGTTTTTATATCCGGCAGCCTCCAGTAATTCTCCTGCCACAGCCTTGATGTCTCCGTTCATCGCTTTTTCATTTTCGCGGAATGATGCGTCAAACGTAAGTGTATTTCTACCGAACTTATCTTTCTGATCTTTGTTCAAAGTCACGCGATTATCTGAATAGGGAAGACATTCACCAAATCCGGTGAAGCTGATGCTCCACCCTCCGGGCTTTGTCACGGCTTCTTTGAGCTCGGTGCCCAACGCATCCGAAGACATTCCGCGCCACCAATTTGAACGACCCGCGCTTCCTTGCAAATTGAATCCGCGCAAGTAGTCTTTTCGTTGTTCCTGAATATTTCTGAAACGGGGAATGTTAAACCCGATCGGTTTCCGTCCCACATAGTATTGATCTTCGAAGCCTTCAACACTGGCCGACAGCCCCATGCACTTGTGATGATCCATCAAGTTTCTCCCCACCTGATCACTTCCGTTTCCGAGGCCGTTAGGAAATCGCGATGAAGTCGAGTTGAGAAGAATGAAAGTAGTAGCAACCGTGGCCGCGTTGAGAAAAATCACCGAAGCAAAATATTCAGTCACCGAATTGTTCATGGCATCGATCACTTCAACGCCTGTCGCGCGTTGCTTTTGTTCATCATAAATCACGCGATTGACAACACTGTGCGTTTTCAAGGTCAGGTTTCCAGTAGCGAATGCCGCTGGTAGCGTGCTGGCATTTGTGCTGAAGTATGCTCCATACGGACAACCACGATGACACAGATTTCGGTACTGACACAAGCCACGACCTTTTACTGGCGCAGTGAGATTCGCAGTACGTCCAATAACAACTTTTCTATCGGAGAATTTCTTTTCGATCTGCTCTTTGAAATGTTTTTCAACGCAGTTCATTTCCATCGGGGGTTGGAATTGTCCGTCTGGAAGTTGAGGGAGTCTATCGCGGTTGCCGCTCACCCCGATAAATTTTTCAACATAATCATACCACGGTGCGATGTCTTTGTATCGGATTGGCCAATCTACGCCATGGCCGTCTTTTATATTGGCTTCGAAATCGAGATCACTCCAGCGAAGGCATTGACGTGACCATAATAAAGAACGACCACCCAAAACGTCTCCGCGTACCCAATCGAACCGTTGGGTTTCCGTGTATGGATTTTCCAGATCATTGATATAGAAGTGCTGGTTGTCTTGCTGGAATGACCAGTGCCTTGCCTGGATATGCTTTTCTTTTTTCTGGTCCGGTGTCAGTCGGCCGCGATAAGGGATCTCCCAAGGATTTTTAGTGGCTGTTGGATAGTTCGGATGTTCCACAGGCGCTCCACGCTCTAACATAAGAACCCGCAGACCTTTTTCGCACAATTCTTTCGCAGCCCAACCACCACTGATCCCTGAACCAACCACAATGGCATCGAACGTATTTTCCTGTTTTGCCTTCAAATTCAAATTCATAGACTCGATTGAAGCAATAAGTTCAGGAAAATCGAACAAAAACGCGAAAACTACTTTTTCAAACGGTAGAGAATCGGCCGCGAGAAATGTTTTTCAGGCGCGAAAATTTCAGACCAAAAATTCCTTCCAAAAAAAACTGTCGAATCCTGTAAAAGATCATCGCTGCAATATATTTTTGCCCAATTTTGTTCATCCCTTTCCCTTTTCACGATGCCTAGAGACAGAAGTATTCGCTCCGTACTCATCATAGGAAGCGGTCCTATTATTATTGGTCAAGCCTGCGAATTCGATTACTCCGGTTCACAGGCCTCGCGATCGCTCCGGGAAGAAGGTATCGAAGTTGTGCTGATCAACTCCAACCCGGCAACGATCATGACCGACAAGGTGACGGCAGATCATGTGTACCTGAAGCCGCTCACCAAAAAAAGCATCAAGGAAATTCTCGAGAAGCATCACATCGATGCAGTGCTCCCCACCATGGGCGGACAAACCGCACTGAACTTATGTATCGATTGTGACAAAGCAGGACTGTGGCAACACTATGGCGTGAAGATCATCGGTGTAGATATCAAGGCGATCGAGACGACCGAAGACCGCGAAAAGTTCAGGCTGAAAATGCATGAGCTTGGTGTGATGGTGTGCAAAGGCGCCACGGCCACTTCGTTTTTACAGGGAAAAGAAATTGCACAGGAGATTGGATTTCCATTGGTGATCCGTCCATCATACACGCTTGGGGGAACAGGCGGAGGCTTTGTCAATGATCCGGAAGATTTTGATGAGGCTTTGAACCGAGGTTTGCACGCATCACCGATCCATGAGGTGCTCGTGGAGCAAAGCATCATGGGATGGAAAGAGTACGAGCTCGAGCTCTTGCGCGATAGCATCGGAAACGTGATCATCATCTGCTCGATCGAGAACTTTGATCCCATGGGAATTCACACGGGCGACTCGATCACCGTTGCTCCCGCAATGACCCTTCCCGATACCACCTATCAGAAAATGCGCGACATGGCGATCAGGATGATGAACGGAATCGGAAAATTTGCCGGTGGATGTAATGTTCAGTTCGCGTTGAACCCCGACAACTACGATCAGATTGTCGGCATCGAGATCAATCCGCGGGTGTCCCGCTCTTCTGCCCTTGCTTCGAAAGCAACGGGTTATCCCATTGCGAAGATCGCTGCGAAGCTTGCCATCGGCTACAATCTCGATGAACTGAAAAACGCAATTACAGGAACAACTACGGCATACTTCGAGCCTGCACTTGATTATGTGATCGTGAAGATCCCGCGTTGGAATTTTGACAAGTTCCATGGCGCCAATCGTCAGCTGGGACTTCAAATGAAATCGGTGGGTGAAGCGATGGGCATCGGAAGAAATTTCCAGGAGGCGCTGCAGAAGGCATGTCAGTCGCTGGAGATTCGCAGAAATGGGATCGGTGCCGATGGAAAGTCGCTGACCAAGCAAGACGAGCTACTTTACAGTCTCGAACATCCAACCTGGAATCGCATATTCCATATTTACGATGCGATCAGGCTGGGTATTCCGATGAAGACGATCCAGAAGCTCACACGCATCGATCGATGGTTCCTCAACCAGATCGAGGAGCTGGTTGAGCTTGAAAAAGAAATAGAGAAGTACGAGGTCGGAAACATTCCAGCCGAACTTATGCGAAAAGCAAAAGAGAAGGGGTATGCCGATCGCCAGATTGCGCACCTTCTTGATTGTTACGAAAGCGAAGTGCACAAGCGCAGGAAGGAAATGAACATCAACCGCGTATATAAGCTGGTTGATACTTGTGCCGCTGAATTCGAAGCAAAGACCCCTTATTACTATTCAACATTCGATACCGAGAATGAATCTGCGGTGTCGAATAAAAGAAAAATCGTTGTGCTCGGCTCCGGCCCGAACCGGATCGGTCAAGGCATCGAGTTCGACTATTCCTGTGTTCATGGCGTACTTGCTGCGAAAGAGTGTGGCTATGAAACCATCATGATCAATTGTAACCCTGAAACAGTTTCCACCGACTTCGACATTGCTGACAAACTGTATTTCGAACCGGTGTTCTGGGAACATTTGTATGATATTATCCAACACGAAAAGCCTGAAGGAGTCATTGTTCAGCTGGGTGGGCAAACCGCATTGAAACTTGCTGAGAAACTTCACAAACACGGCATCAAGATCATTGGAACTTCGTTCGAAGCGCTTGACCTTGCCGAAGATCGTGGAAGCTTCTCGACTTTATTGAAGGACTTATCAATTCCTTATCCGGAGTTTGGAGTTGCAACCAACGCGGATGAAGCGATCGAAGTATCAAAAACCATTGGGTTTCCATTGCTGGTTCGTCCTTCTTATGTACTCGGTGGACAAAGTATGAAGATCGTGATCAATGAGCAGGAACTCGAGCACCACATTCTCGACATATGGAAACATCTTCCTGAAAACAAAGTTTTGCTCGATCACTTCCTCGATGGTGCGATCGAAGCCGAAGCTGATGCGATCTGTGATGGAGAAGATGTTTACATCATCGGCATCATGCAGCACATTGAACCGGCAGGTATTCACTCGGGAGATTCCTATGCTGTGTTGCCACCATACAACCTCGGTGATCTCGTCATTAAGCAGATTGAAAACTACACGCATAAAATTGCGCTCGCGCTCAAGACTGTCGGATTGATCAATATCCAGTTCGCAATCAAGAACGACAAAGTCTACATCATCGAAGCGAACCCACGTGCATCGCGCACGGTGCCATTCATCTGCAAAGCTTACGATGAACCCTACGTGAACTATGCAACCAAGGTCATGCTTGGTGAAAAGAAAGTGAAAGACTTCAAATTCAACCCGACTAAGAAGGGATACGCGATCAAGGAGCCTGTGTTCTCGTTCAGCAAATTCCCGGATGTGAACAAAGAGCTTGGTCCGGAAATGAAATCGACAGGTGAAGCGATCTACTTCATCGATGACCTGATGGACGATTATTTCATGAAGATCTACTCGGAGCGGAATCTGTACTTGAGTCGATAGTTGCCATGGCAAGCCTTTCTTTGCAAACCTAGCGTCCTTGCGCGGTGATTGAAAATTCACATTCAAGTTTTATATTGAGTGAATGCCCAATCTCTACATTATCGCGGGATGTAACGGAGCTGGAAAGACAACGGCTTCCTATACCATTTTGCCGGAGATTCTCAACTGTCGTGAATTTGTCAACGCTGACGAAATAGCCAAAGGTATCTCGCCATTTCAGCCGGAGAAGGTTTCGATTGAAGCGGGAAGAATAATGCTTTTACGAATTAACGAACTTATTAGGAGTAGGGTAGACTTTGCATTTGAAACTACGCTTTCTACAAAAAGTTATCAAAACCTGGTGTTGGAAGCGAAACAAAAAAACTATCGTGTTGTACTGGTCTTCTTTTGGCTGAATTCTCCTGAACTCGCAAAAGAGCGTGTTAGAAACAGAGTTCGATCCGGTGGACACAACATTCCCGATGAAGTGGTTGAAAGACGGTACGCACGTGGGCTTCGGAATTTGTTTGCTTTCGCCAGGTTAAGCGACTATTGGATGGTGTGGAACAATAGTGAAGGTGAGTCGCAGTTAATTTGCGATGGAAATCTTAATCTGGCGATTAACGTTTATAATCACGATATTTGGGAAGTAATTAAACGGTATGGCACAGGAGGAAATGATAGCGTTACGTGAAAAGATTGCTAAAGGACTTTCTCTTTCCTTTGAGCGGCTTGTTCTCCAAATCAAAAAGGAAGATGGGCAATTGATCTTGGGGAAAAACGGTCAGATTATCCGCATAAACGCCAGAGACCTAAAATAAAAAAACCGGAATTCCATCTTCATATTGAGTGGATCGCCAAATTCGAACCTCTACCTTTGATTTTCAGTTTAAGTATATAAATCGTTCACCATGCTAAAGTTTCTTCTTGTCATCGGCCTTGTGTTGTACGTGATCTACAAGATCGGGACTTTGTTCTTTCGCGCTGGAGCAGCCTCGCAGCAATACCGCAACCAACAGCAGAATCCCCGCAACAATGCCAACGCAGGTAAAGGCAAAAGCAAAATGAAAGGCGGAGAGTATATTGACTACGAAGAGATCAAGTAGTTTTTCTTCCATGAAAATCCATTTCTTCAAATACCAGGCAACCGGTAATGACTTTGTGATGATCGACAACCGATCGACACAGTTGAGTTTTACCACAGACCAGATCCAAACGATCTGCGACCGGAGGTTTGGTGTTGGTGCTGATGGATTGATGCTGATCGAAAAACATCCGCAACTTGACTTTAATCTTATTTACTACAACAGTGATGGCTCGCAAAGTCTTTGTGGCAATGGAAGCCGCGCGGCTGTGCGGATGGCGTCAGCACTGGGGATGGTAAACGGCAAGGCGAGCTTCAACGCATACGATGGTCTGCACACCGCTGAACTTCAGCCGAACGGCATCATCAAATTGAAGATGAAGGATGTGAGCCGAACTGAACAGAAGTCAAAAGACGAGTTCTTTATTCATACAGGCTCCCCACATCACATCAGATTTCTAACTGAGGTTGATCAATTTCCTGTTTTTGAAGAAGGAAAAACGATCCGCTACAGCGACAGTTATAAGCCAGGAGGTACAAACGTCAATTTCGTAGAGCAGCTCGGCAACAACTCCATTTTCGTCCGCACGTATGAGCGTGGTGTTGAAAATGAAACCTTGTCGTGTGGAACTGGAATTGTTGCGTCAGCGCTCGCCTCTTCTTTCAAGGGCTATTCGTCACCCGTTTCAGTCAAAACCCGGGGCGGAAACCTGTCAGTGGAATTCAAATCCGGCCTTAACGGCACTTTTACAGATATTTTTTTGATCGGTCCTGCCAAATTGGTGTTTGAAGGCGATCTGGAATTGTAATTGTGTAACCTCAAATCACAAAAAGAAACTAAATTGAGGCCTTTTTAGAAAGGTCTTGACCTGTTTATCCGTTGATCGGTTGATCCGTGGTGTTCTATCCGCGGGGCACCACGTCATTTAAGTGACACCACTCGGATCAACGGATCAACGAATCAACGAATCAACTATACGCATGTTACAACTCATTGCCAAGATCTTTGGAACCAAGTCGGAGAAGGATATCAAGCGCATCATGCCGCTGGTCGAAGAAAGTAAGCGCGAAAGCGAGAAGCTGAACGCGCTTTCCCACGATGACCTGAGGGCCGAGACTAAAAAGATCCAGGAATTTATCAATCAGGAACTGAAAGGCATTGATGATCAGCTGGCCGGTCTGCACAAGCAAATTGCCGATAACCCTGAACTCGACATCAATCAAAAAGAAAGCATATTTTCTGAGATCGATAAGCTCGAGGAGAACCGGAATAAAGAACTTGAAAAAGTGCTGATGAAAGTTTTGCCGAAAGCATTTGCTATCGTTCGCGAAACGGCAAGACGCTTCAAGGAAAACGAATACCTCGAAGTAACCGCGCAGGAATTTGACATTGCGCTTTCAGCCACTCGTCAGAATGTCAAGATCGAAGGTGATAAAGCAAAGTGGTTCAACAAGTGGATGGCAGCCGGCAACATGATCACGTGGGACATGGTGCACTATGATGTTCAGCTCATCGGTGGAATCGTACTTCACGAAGGCAAGATCGCTGAAATGGCAACCGGTGAAGGTAAGACCCTTGTGGCTACGCTTCCTGCGTTTCTCAACGCCCTGGCTAGACGCGGAGTGCACATTGTAACTGTGAACAACTACCTGGCTACACGCGACAGTGAATGGATGGGTCCGATCTTCCAGTTTCACGGCATCTCGGTCGATTGTATCGATAAACATGAACCGAACTCCACAGCCAGACGTAACGCCTACAAAGCAGATATCACATACGGAACCAATAATGAGTTCGGTTTTGATTATCTGCGCGACAACATGGCCCGCGATCCGGAAGAGCTCGTTCAACGCTCGCATCACTACGCCATGGTCGATGAGGTTGACTCCGTTCTTATCGATGAAGCGCGTACGCCATTGATCATTTCAGGCCCGGTTCCGCGTGGCGATGAGCATGAGTTCTACGACCTGAAACCAAGAATTTACAAATTGGTAGAAGCCCAGAAAAAACTTGTCAACGAGTATCTCAATGAAGCGCGTAAGGCAATTTCATCGGGTAACGAAAAAGACGGAGGACTTCCGCTTTTCCGCGCGCATCGTGCAATGCCGAAGCACAAACCGTTGATCAAGTATCTCAGCGAAACCGGGATCAAATCCGTGCTTCAAAAAACAGAGAACTTCTACCTCCAGGATAACAAACGAAATATGCCCGAGGCCGACAAGCCACTCTATTTCGTTATCGATGAAAAAGACAACAGCGTGGAGCTCACTGAAAAGGGCATCGACCTCATCACCGGTGAAGGCGAAGATCCAAGGTTTTTCATTCTCCCGGAGATCGGCACAGAGCTGAACAAGATCGAGCAGGATAGTGCACTCGATGATCAGGCAAAGTTTCAGAAGAAAGAAGATATCATCCGCGATTATCAAACCAAGTCGCAACGCATTCACAGCGTCAATCAACTGCTCAAAGCATATACCCTTTTCGAGAAAGACACCGAATACATTATCGTTGACGGAAAGATCAAGATCGTTGATGAACAAACCGGTCGTGTTCTCGATGGAAGAAGGTACTCAGACGGATTACACCAGGCGATCGAAGCGAAAGAGAATGTGAAGGTGGAAGATGCTACGCAAACTTACGCTACGATCACACTTCAAAATTATTTCCGCATGTATCACAAGCTGGCCGGTATGACGGGTACAGCGGAAACCGAGGCAGGAGAGTTGTGGGATATCTATAAACTCGATGTCGTTGTGATTCCGACAAACAAGCCGGCCGTCAGAAAAGATTACGATGATCTCGTTTATAAAACCGTTCGTGAGAAATTCAACGCAGTGATCGAGGAGATCGTGAAGTTGACACAGGAAGGCAGACCCGTACTTGTCGGTACGACTTCAGTTGAGATCTCGGAACTCGTAAGCCGATTGCTTCAGTTGCGCAAGATCAAACACCAGGTGCTTAACGCGAAGCAACATCAGCGCGAAGCTGAGATCGTTGCTGAAGCAGGTAAGCCGGGAACCGTGACCATCGCTACGAACATGGCAGGTCGTGGAACCGACATCAAGCTTACACCAGAGTCTCGTGCTGCCGGAGGATTGGCCATCATTGGTACCGAGCGTCATGAATCAAGACGTGTCGACCGCCAGTTGCGTGGCCGTTCAGGTCGTCAGGGTGATCCGGGAACTTCACAGTTCTATGTTTCACTGGAAGATAACCTGATGCGCCTCTTCATGCCGGAGCGAATTGCCCGCGTCATGGACCGTCTCGGCCTCAAAGAAGGTGAAGTGATCCAACACTCGATGGTGACCAGCTCTATCGAGCGGGCACAGAAAAAAGTAGAGGAAAACAACTTCGGCATCCGTAAACGCCTCCTGGAGTACGACAACGTGATGAACTCTCAGCGCGAAGTGATCTACACACGCAGAAGGAACGCGCTGTTCGGAGAACGCCTCGAACTCGATATTCTCACGATGCTCTTCGATACCAGCGAAGATATGGTGATCAACGCCAAGAACGCGGCAGATTACGAAAGCCTTCGCCTGAATGCATTGAGCATACTCGGCCTCGACTACGAAATTTCGAAAGAGGAATTCGATCGCATGGATCAGTCCAAACTCGCAGAAGATCTCTATCATAAATCTCTGGAGCACTACCGTAAGAAAAATAAGTTGGTTGCAGAGAAAGCGATGCCGGTGGTAAAAGATATTTTCAAAACACGTGGCGCCACGATCGAAAATATCCTTGTTCCTTTCAGCGATGGATCGAAGAATATTGGTGTAGCGGCTAATCTTGAAAAATGCGTACAAACCAACAATGCCGAACTCATCAAGTCGATGGAAAAGATGATCACACTGGCAATCATCGATCAGCAGTGGAAAGAGCACTTGCGTGAAATGGATGACTTGAAACAAAGTGTTCAAAATGCGGTATATGAACAGAAGGATCCGCTCTTGATCTATAAGTTCGAAGGGTTCGAGTTGTTCAAGCGCTTTATCGCGAAGGTGAATGAAGACACGATCGCGTTCCTGATGAAGGCCGACATCCCGGTGCAGGAAGCCGATGAAGTGCAGGAAGCGCGTGCACAGCGAAGGGCGAAGCTGAGCGAAAGAAAAGAGGAAACGCAATCACTGTTGAGTGGCGGATCGTCAGCTGGTGGAGGACAAGGACAGCCACAACAGAATAGACCTCCACAAGAGAAAGTAATGCCGGTGCGGTCCGAGAAAGTTGCTGGACGAAACGATCGCGTCAGCGTTCAATATACGGATGGACGTGTGTTGCGTGATGTGAAGTACAAGAACGTGGAGGACGACATTCGCAACAACAAGTGTATCATCATTCCGTAAGGCACAGAATTTTAGAAGCGCTCGGCATGAAAAGAATGAAGCGACTGATTCCTATACTCCTGGCGATTGCCGTATTGAGCGGTTGTGCATCAACAGTTTCTACAACCAGCACAAGCTCTTCAGGGAAATATTCGGAAGACCTTTCGGTATTGCGTCCGAAGATCCAGTTGCCATCAGACACGGGTAAGCAGGTCGTTGCATCAAAAGATCCACGAAAGGATCATTCACTGTACCTTGAGCCTCGTCATAATGTTAACGGACAAGTGGATGCGGTCCTTGATAGCATCGATCGGATTCATCTTGCAAACGGACTTGTAGATGGCTATACCATTCAACTTTATTCCGGAACGCAGCGCGATGAGGCATTGAATGTGAAAAGGCAAATGATCCAGGCTATGCCGGAGCTCGATGCCGACATTCAATTCGTTCAGCCTAATTTTCGCGTACGGGCTGGAAAATACCTGAGTCGCTTTGATGCCCACAAAGACGACATGGCGGTGAAGAGACTATTCCCCAACGCCATTGTAATTCCTGAACGAATTCCCTTGAGATAGACTCAGACGGTTTCTGGTTTCCGATTTCTGATTTCCGATCCTGAAGTGCGGCTCAAGCAAAAATCAGAAATCTAAAATCTGCCAAACTTCAGCGTGGCATTGTATGAGATTCCACTGAGGTCTTTGTCAGAGAGACCGGGAGCCTGACTTCCGAACACGCCACGATAAGACACTCCAGGGCTGAAGCGCATCCACTTGAAAACATTCATTTCAAGTTTTACGCCAGGCTCTGATACAAAGAACCAGTTTTCATCTTTGGGATGATCGTAGTCATAGTCCCAGTCAAAGCTGTCATCGTATTTGTGCCTGTTGTATTGCACAGTAAAGCCAGCGCCATTCATCATGTGAAAAGAAAAATGAATTGCGCGGTGCGACCATAAAGTGTACTCGGTCATCAATCCGAATTGTCCGTATTCATAACTCATGTCAACGTCCGGTATCGTGCTGTATTCTTGCGGGACACGGATGTTGTTGGTCACTGCGGCACCTTCAACGCCAAGCAGGAATTTATGATTGATGTACCAGCCTCCGTAGACCTCGGCCATGTTTGCAAATTCGCCATGGATCCGCGTAAACTTATTGCCAAGAGCACCATAGCCACCCGATGCGTGACGTCCGGTTGTGAATAGCGTTTTTATCTGATAGTCGTCCTGGCCGAATGCCAGTTGGCTGATTGCAACGAAGAATAAGATCAAAGTGTAACGTGTTTTCATAGTCATCTTTTTTGTGCTTCTGTGGGTATGACAACCACGCAACGATCAGCCCCTATCTGCAAAAGGCTTTTTTCGAAACCTTTAACTTGCGGAAACGCGGGAAGCCCGGTTTTTACTTAATTTTAGGTTTATAAGATGAATTTGCTCGAAAAAATAAAGTCGCTGTCGGTTGCGTACAGCAACGAAGTTGTGGAGTACAGGAGGCATTTGCATGCAAACCCTGAGCTGTCATACCAGGAATTTAAGACCGCACAGTATGTGGCTGACCGCCTGAAAGATTTTGGCTTATCGCCAGTGGAGGGTTTGGCCACAACAGGCGTGATGGTTGAAGTGAGGGGAAAAAATCCGGAGAAAAAGCAGATTGCCCTTCGTGCAGATATGGATGCATTGCCGATCCGTGAGGCGAACAACGTTCCATACAAATCCAAGGTTGAAGGCGTGATGCATGCGTGCGGTCATGATGTTCACACGTCATCGCTGCTTGGTACTGCGAAGATCCTCAATAGTGTGAAACATGAATTTGAAGGCACGGTCAGGCTGATCTTCCAGCCAGGCGAAGAAAAAAATCCTGGAGGAGCCTCATACATGATCCGTGATGGCGTGTTGAAAAATCCGCAGCCTGCGGGAATTATTGGCCAGCATGTTTTTCCATTACTGCCTGTCGGAAAGGTTGGCTTTCGCGAAGGAATGTACATGGCGAGTTGTGATGAGATCTATTTGAAGGTGATTGGAAAAGGTGGTCACGGTGCTGCGCCTGATCTGGCAATCGATCCTGTAGTCATCGCTTCACACATTATTATTGCCCTTCAGCAGGTGATCAGCCGGAATGCGAGCCCAAAACAGCCCACGGTGCTGACGTTCGGAAGAGTGATTGCAGAAGGCGCGACTAACATCATTCCGAATGAAGTGAACATTGCGGGTACGTTCCGCGCATTGAATGAAGAATGGCGCGAGTCGGCTTTGCAGAAGATCAGGAAGATGGCCGAAAGTATTGCCGAAGGAATGGGTGGACGATGCGAAGTCGACATCTCCAGGGGCTATCCTTTCCTTCAGAACAACCCCGAGCTTACTCAGCGCATTCGAAAGGCAGCAGAGAATTATGTGGGTAGAGAGAACGTAGTGGATCTCGATATTACGCTTGGCGCGGAAGACTTTGCATACTATTCTCAAGTGATTCCCGCATCCTTTTACAGGTTAGGAACATCAAACCCTTCGCGTGGAATCACTTCCTATGTTCATACACCAACTTTCGATATAGATGAAGATGCATTGAAGATCGGCCCGGGTCTGATGGCGTGGATGGCCATTAACGAGTTGCAGTAAATGGAAGAACCGCGCTCGATATCGTCTATAGAACCGGGAAGAAGGAGCACTACCTACATCGTACTCTCTGTTGTGCTTTGCCTGGCAATCTTTCTTTTTTCGATCGACCTGATGATCGCCTCGCTTCAACATGCAAACGGATTTTTGTCATCGATCGTTGAGGGAACGTCAAATCCATTTGCCGGTCTTTTTGCAGGCCTGCTCATCACCGCCCTTATTCAAAGCAGTTCAACAACCACTTCGCTAGCCGTAGCGCTCGTTGCTTCAGGTTCCATCACACTCGAGCAAGCTGTTCCGATCGTGATGGGCGCTAACGTGGGCACTACAATTACGAGTTCGCTCGTGTCGCTTGGCTTCATCAACCACAAGAAGGAATTCAAACGAGCCGTTGCAGCAGGCACTTACCATTGTTTTTTCAATTTGCTGACAGTGGTGATCCTGTTCCCACTGGAATACTATTATGGCTTTTTGTCAGGCGCATCTTCATGGCTTGGCGAGCAGCTCTTTCATTCTTCGGGCACGGTGGGTGAAAAGAGCATCATGCATTGGTCTCCCTTCCAATGGATGATCGCGCCAATCACCAACGCGCTCCCCGGGGTGCTTGTGGCAGCGATTGCATTTGTGCTTATTCTCGTTTCCATTCTTTTTTTCAGAAAAATTATTTCTGACTTGCTCGATGCGCGTTCGCCCGATGCGTTCAGTCGCTTTTTCTTCCAGGGTGAGTTCCGCTCATTTCTCTGGGGATTGGGAACCACTGCAGCAATTCGGTCGAGTACAATAACCACCTCAGTTGTTGTGCCTATAGTCGCAAAGAAGATTGTTTCGATCAGGCTCGCAGCACCGTTCGTGATGGGTGCCAACATGGGAACTACCATCACTGCTTTTATTGCGGCATTGATGAATTCCGGAAATAATACGATTAACCTGGCCCTTGCTCACTTCCTGTTCAACGCGTTAGGCGTGTTGTTTTTCTTTCCTGTTCCTGCGCTCAAATACGTTCCTATCAATCTCTCCCTCGGCCTGGCGGAACTTACACAGCGATATCGCATTGCTGGCTTCCTTTTCATTTTGCTGACGTTTTTTCTTATCCCATTCACGCTCATCTACCTGCATCGGGCATAGATATTGTCGATTGCCATAAGTGTTTGGCCGTTGCGGTTTTCCGGGCCAAAATCTCTGTCTATATTGCGTAAGCTGTCATTTATGATTCGTGATTCGTTGGCAAAATTTTTCAAAGTGGATAGCCTGATCAGTAACCTGTCGGGTTATGTTGAAACACGCATAGAGATTCTCAAGATCGAAGCGAAAGAAGAATTCTCGAAAGGTCTATCGAGCGTTATACTATATCTGTCACTGGCTTTTGTTTTTGCGCTGGTGATCGTGTTTTTCAGCGCGGGGCTTGCATTGGTATTGAGCGAAAAGCTTGGCGCGATGATGGGGTTCGGAATAATCGCAGCATTTTATCTTGTTGTGGGAATCTGCATTCTCCTCAATCGGGAAAAGATCATATCTTCACTGGAACGGAAAATCAAAGCATCGATCAAGAAAAAATAATTTGTTATGGAACTGTTGGAAACGGACGACCCGATCAAAGGTCAACTATTAAAAAAATCAGCTATGCATCGCGATCAGATCGAAGAAGATGCTCGATTGATCTCTGAACGCACTGAGCGTATCATTACCAACGCTGTGATCATTGGCGGAGCCTTGGCCGTGACGTATTTTCTTGTCAGCCGTTTTTCAGGATCGAAGGAGAAAAAGAAATCAAAAACTGCAAAGATCAGGATTGTTCAGGGGTCACAAGAAGAGCCCACAGCGGTATCAACGGCAGTGGAACCGGAGCAACCTGGAGTGTTGACCCAAATCGGCACAGCACTCGCCAGTCAGGCCACGGTGTTCCTGTTATCCCTCGCGAAAGAAAAACTCATGGAGTTCATGCAATCGCAAGGCGAAAAGAAACAAGATAATTCATGACCATTCTTAAAACCCTGCAGGAACGACATGCACAAGGAAGGAAATCGATCGCGGTACTTATTGATCCTGACAAGGTAGATGAGCCGACACGACTCCTTCACCTGATCAACCTGGCCAGCGAAAACCTCGTTGATTTCTTTTTTGTTGGCGGAAGCCTGGTTACTACTACCAACATGTCTCAGGTCATAGGAACGATCAAAGATACCGTGAACATTCCGGTGGTGATCTTTCCGGGCAACTCGATGCAAGTCGATCCTGCAGCAGATGGTATTTTGTTCCTGTCGTTGATCTCAGGTAGGAACCCGGAGCTTCTCATCGGTCAGCACGTTATTGCCGCGCCCATTATCAAAAACACCAAGCTGCAGGTGATACCCACCGGATATATGCTCGTCAACTCGGGGCGCACAACTTCAGTAGCGTATATCAGCAATACAATTCCAATCCCCGAAGATAAATTCTCACTCGCGGCATGCACGGCCATGGCGGGAGAAATGCTCGGACTCCAAACCATTTACATGGATGCAGGTAGTGGAGCAGAGCGCGAGATCAGTCAGAAAATGATCGCCACAGTCCGGAGGATGATCAACATTCCACTCATCGTAGGCGGAGGGATCAACACAGCAGACAAAGGCTTGCGCGCACTCGAAGCCGGAGCCGACATGATCGTTGTCGGAAACGTTCTCGAGAAAGACCCCGAGATGCTCACCGCTATTGCCGAGAAGATCTACGAGATGAATCAGCGCACTATATCGAAATAATTGCCAGTTGGCAAGGAAATAGTTGGCAATGGGCGTGCGACTTAATGTCTGACCCCGGAACAGCGTGCTGCGAAATGCTTATTTATTTGAAGCTTCAAATTTTAACCCATGATTGTTGGACTTCCTTGTCATGAAGCATACGTTCGATGGTTATGATGCAAATTGCCAACTGGTTTACTTGCCAACTGCCTACTTCTTTCCGGTTCCGATGAATCAGGCAATCCACCAGCCCTTCAAAATTCTTGTAACCCTTTTAGCCAGCACGCATCCAATAGGAAATTCTAAACCTATTCGTTTATGCTTTATGTTATAGTCGCTCTTTTCGCAGTTGGCGCAGTGATGGGTCTTATTCTCGCCAACGCAATCATTTCAGGAAAGCCGTCAACTCCGAAAGGTGTTGTAGTCGCGCATGGCTTGTTTGTTGCAAGCGGACTTGTCGCGCTCATTGTTTACATGATCAACAACCCGGACAACTATCCGAAAGTAAGCCTGATCTTGTTTGTGATCGCAGCACTCGGTGGCTTTTATCTCCTATACAATGACCTTGGCAAGAAGAAACCCGGACCTACAGGCGTTGTAATCCTTCACGCTTTGCTCGCTGTGAGCGCATTTGTGCTGCTGTTGTTGTTCACTTTCTTTTAAGTGCTATTGCGCGACCGGCATGAGGCCCACACGATATCCTTCGTACCTTTGTGCCTTCGTGTCTTTTCCGCAGGAGTTTTTTAGAACGTGAGCTAATCATTCACCAGGCTTATGACCGATCAAGATATAATCAAAGAAGTCAGGAACGGCCGGAAAGCCGAATTCAGGCACCTGATCAAGAGATGCAATCAGCCGTTGTTTCGAACTGCACTCGCAATCCTCAAGAATGAAAGCGATGCGGAAGATGCTGTTCAGACTGCGTACATGAAAGCATTTTTACACCTGGATTCTTTCAAGGGAGAGTCGTCTTTTCAAACGTGGATCACGCGCATCCTCATCAACGAATGCAAAATGATGCTGCGAAGCAGGCGGCCGGTCGGGTCGATTGAAAACATGATCGAAAATGAAACTCAACAAGCACGAGTGGAGATGGAAAACCCAGATTCGAAAGAAGTGAGAAAATGGATCGAAGCCGCAGTGATCGAGCTTCCCGAGAAATACCGCCTCGTTTATATGCTGCGTGAGCTGAATGAATACTCCACCGAAGAAGTGATGACCATTCTCAGTTTGTCGGAAGAAAATGTGAAAGTGCGATTGCATCGTGCGAAATCATTGATACGCGATACACTGCTTCGGAAAGTAAAGAAGACAGAGCTGTTCGAGTTTGGCAATCAACGGTGTGAGCGACTGACCGAACGCGTGATGATCTCGTTGGGAAGTTTGCAAGCGGAGAATTAGTAGTAGGCAGTAGGCAACAAACCAGTCGGCAATGGACACCTCAATGTGAAACTGCCAATGAAGGCGTAACCCTTGCGGAAGATTTTCAAAGAGAGATACTCTTTTGGGCCGCACAGATATTGCCAACTGGCCTCTTGCCAATTGCCAACTATTATCTGAGTAGTTCTCTCGATATCACCATCTTCTGAATCTCAGTGGTGCCTTCGTAGATCTGCGTGATCTTGGCATCGCGCATCAGTCGCTCGACATGGAATTCTTTCACGTATCCATAGCCACCGTGGATCTGAACCGCTTCTGTGGTGACTTCCTGTGCAATTTGTGAGGCGAAAAGTTTTGCCATCGCGGCAGCTTTCACAAAGTCTTTTTTCGCGTCCTTTAAATATGCCGCCTGGTGAATGAGCAACCGCGCTGCATCGACTTTTGTGGCCATATCAGCAAGTTTGAATTGAATAGCCTGATGCTCAGCGAGGGGCTTGCCGAAAGCTTTTCTTTCTTTCGCGTATTGAACCGCAAGTTCGTATGCACCAGCCGCGATGCCTAAAGCTTGTGCTGCTATCCCTATTCGTCCGCCATTCAGCGTAGTCATCGCGAAACTGAACCCGAAACCTTCATCACCGATGCGATTTGCTTTCGGCACTTTTACATCCTGAAACATCAGCGAGTGCGTATCCGATCCACGAATACCCATCTTGTCTTCCTTCTTTCCCACTACAAATCCCGGCATTCCCTTCTCGATGATGAGTGCATTAATTCCCTTGTGGCGTTTTTCAGGATGCGTTTGCGCGATCACGATGTAAATGCTTGCGCTGTTTCCATTGGTGATCCAATTCTTTGTTCCGTTGAGTAGGTAATGATCGCCCTTGTCTTCGGCCGTGGTTCGCTGACTGGTTGCATCTGATCCTGCCTCAGGTTCAGACAAACAGAATGCACCGATCTTTTCTCCCGTGGTGAGTTTGCTGAGATATTTTTGCTTCTGATCTTCGCTGCCATATTTCTCCAATCCCCAGCACACCAGTGAATTATTCACAGACATGCAAACAGAAGCCGATGCATCCACCTTGGAGATCTCTTCCATCGCAAGTACATAGGAAATAGAATCCATCCCACCTCCATTATACTTTGGGTCGGCCATCATTCCCATGAATCCGAGCTCGCCCATCTTTTTGATCTGTTCAGCCGGAAACTTTTGATGCGTATCTCGTTCGATAACGCCTGGCAAAAGTTCCGTTCTCGCAAAATCACGGGCGGCTTGTTGAACGGCACGTTGTTCTTCGGTCAACTCAAAATTCATGTGGTAAGATTTTAGATTATCAATGCAGATCCCAGAAGAGATCGGGGTTTACACAACAAAACGAACAAGCCTGAGCGATAAGGCTCAGGCCTGCAAAAATAATTGTCTGTTTTAAAACGATTGCGCTCGGGCTAGAATTATTTTAATCTCTACGCGCGCCAAGATACATCATCACGTAGTAGAACAACGTGGTAAGCGCACCGATTGCTGCAACAACATAGGTCATAGCCGCCCATTTCAACGCGTCTTTTGCCATACCGTGTTCTTGACGGGTAACGATACCCCGCGATTCTATCCAGGCCAACGCACGTTTGCTGGCGTCAAATTCGACAGGAAGCGTAACAAAGGCAAACAGCGTAAACACACCATAACATGCTATGATGATCAGCAGCGCGGTTTGCATAGGCATAACACCCCTTACGAAAATTGATCCAAACATCATGATCATAAAGATGACGTTGATCACTTGCGCACTCACATTTTGGATCGGTACCATGGCAGAGCGGAACTCCAGCATGCTGTATGCTTTCGCGTGCTGAACAGCATGACCACATTCATGCGAAGCTACCGCAGCAGCCGCGGCATTGCGACCATGATAAACGTCAGGACTTAGATTAACCGTTTTATTTGCCGGATTGTAATGGTCTGTCAGTTGCCCCTCCACGCTCACTACCTGAACATCGCTGATACCATGATCGGCAAGCATGAGCCTGGCAATCTCAGCTCCCGTGAGATCGCGCGTAAGGTGAGTTTGAGAATATTCACGGAATTTGCTTTTCAACCGCGAACTCACCATCCAGCCGATTGCCATGAAAAATAAACCAATGATTAAAGCACCCATATCGATTCTAGTGTTGTTTTATGTTGATTAGTGATCAAGGTTTGAGCCAAATTACAATTTCTGCCAAAACGACATTATCGGCAAAGCCTTGCAATAAAAGACGTTTTTTACCCTCATTTCGTTTGCGTTGATGTCGATTTTTTCTTCACGATGAAAGACGTGACCACGAGTGAAACCGCTCCTCCAACTATCATTATTGCAGTTTGCCAGCCATGAAAAATAAAAGTAAACGCAACCGCGTCTGACTGCTGTATTTGATATAGGAACACAAGACCCTGAGGCACGAGCACGTGATACGACCCAGTTCCGCCAGGCAAGGGAACAGCCATAGCGATCGAGCCAATCGCAAAAAGACTTAGCACGGCACCCATCCCAAGGTGATTGGTCTGTGGAAATGCCATGATCACGCAGTAGCTCATGACAAAGTATAAACTCCAGATGCCGAGAGAATAGAGAATGAATAAACCTTTTTTCTCAAGACGAAAGATAGAAAGCAATCCATCTTTGAAACCGACCCAGGTTTTTTTTGCCCAGGCGTTGAGGCGCGCATTGCGTGAGAAGATCTGGTAAACAATGATGACGATAAGGATCACACCGATGCCGATAAACATGAGTGCTTTGATCCGCGAAGAATGATCCGTGCCTATGGGAAGTGTATCGATAAATGCGAACAACTTTTCAGATTCTGAAACAAACGCAATTGCCAGCAACGCAAGAAGGCAAAGGAGATCAACGATGCGTTCTACTACTACCGTGCCGAACGAAACTTCCACAGGCACCTTATCGAGTTTGTATAAGTTGTAGCAACGCGATACTTCACCTCCGCGTGGAATGACAAGATTCACCAGATAGCCAACCATCAAAGAAAAAAAGCTATAGCTGAGTTTGGTGTGATGGCCCGTGGGTACCATGAGTAAACGCCAGCGTTCTGCTCGCATGATGTGGCTGAGAATGGCTACACCCGCCATCGCGAGAAGCCAACCTTTATCTGCCTTGCGCCAGGTATCAACCAGGTATTCCCATTTATTCTCTCCGTTGCTCACGGTGAGTCCGCGCAAGGAGAACCAGATCAAGAAAGCGGTCACAGCAACGATGACCAGATACTGGAGAATGTTTTTGATCGTAGACGACAAGTAGCCTTTTTTTGAAAGGCGACAAGTTAAGATAATTTATTATCCGGTGTCGGGAAAATTATGGTAGGCTTGAACTTTTTGGCTTTCTCAAATTTCATCGAAGCGTAGGAGATGATGATAACGATATCGCCAACCTGTGCCTTGCGTGCAGCGGGGCCGTTGAGCGTGATAGAACCTGAGCCTCGTTCACCTTTGATCACATAGGTTTCGAGTCGCTCGCCATTGTTGATGTTCACTACCGTCACTTTTTCTCCTTCTATCAGGTTTGCAGCGTCCATCAGGTCTTCGTCAATCGAAATACTGCCCACGTAGTGCAACTCAGCCTGCGTGATCTTTGCGCGATGAATTTTTGATTTCAGAACTTCGATTCTCATGTCAGCCTTTCCACCTATTCGTTGGTGTATAAAAACAAATTGTCAATCAGTCGAACGTCACCGACAAAACCTGCAATGCAAAGAATCGGTCGGTTCGCTCTATCAACGTTATCGAGAAGAATTAAGTTTTTGCTGTCGGCCATTTCAAAATACTCCAGTTTTATGGAATTGTCGGTCGAGAACATTTTGTCGATCTCCAATCGCGTTTCCGCAATCGACTTTCCCGCCAGAAGAAGTTCACGTCCCAGTTTCAGAGCCTTGTAAAAAATAATCGCTTTTTTACGCTGTTGTTCATTCAAACGCAGGTTGCGTGACGATAGAGCCAGCCCGTCTGGTTCGCGCAACGTTGGAACACTGGTGAGCACAAGCGGAAAGTTGAATTCGTCAACTAATTTTCTGATCACGGCAAATTGTTGCCAGTCTTTTTGACCAAAGTATGCGTGATCAGGTTCAATAATGTTGAACAATTTTGAAACTACCAGTCCCACACCGCTGAAATGTCCTGGCCTGAATTGACCTTCCATCACTTTATCGAGATGACCGAAATCGAGTTTGAGCGTGGACTTTTCCCGGTACATTTCGTCTACTTCCGGTGAAAACACAACATCGCAGCGAACTACTTCGAGCATTTGCGTGTCTTTAT
This sequence comes from uncultured Chryseosolibacter sp., assembly GCA_966080355.1. GTDB lineage: Bacteria > Bacteroidota > Bacteroidia > Cytophagales > Cyclobacteriaceae > Chryseosolibacter. Next base: position 6,451 of record CBHROW010000005.1, on the reverse strand, counting down.
CAAAAGTGCGTGGATACTTGAGTAAATCGGCTGGATTATTGAACTGGGTGGGATTGACGAAAACGGAGCAGACAGTCAGGTCGTTTTGCTTTTTTGACGCTTCAATCAGCGAAATGTGGCCCTTGTGGAGGGCTCCCATCGTGGGCACTAATCCGATCGTTTTACCGGCCATCCTCTTCTCCTTTAAAAAGGCTTTTAAAGGGCTTATTTCCTTGAAAATCTTCATTTTAGGCCGTCTGGCAAAGGGTCGCAAAGATATAGGGAAAACTCAAAATAAGTTGAATAGGGGGCTAAAAATTTGTACCTTTGTGGCTCTAATTTCCGTTCTACTCTAAATTCTAAAAATATGTCGAAAATCCGTATTCTTTATGTAGCCAGTGAGATCAACCCCTTCCTGCAGACTTCCGAGGTAGCTGATTTTGTGCGGAAACTTCCTCAGGCTATGCAGGAGAAGGGCATGGAGATCCGCATACTGGTTCCGCGCTTCGGAATCATCAACGAGCGCAAGAACAGGCTGCATGAAGTGGTGAGACTTTCTGGTATCAATATTTCGGTAGGTGATGAGGAAAAGCCTTTGATCATCAAAGTTGCATCGATACCCAACGCCAAGCTGCAGGTCTATTTCATCGATAACGAAGACTACTTCCACCGCAAGTCAGTTTTCCATGATAAAGAGGGTGGATTCTATGAGGATAATGACGAGCGTGCGATCTTCTTCTGCAAGGGCGTGATCGAAACTGTTCGCAAACTTGGATGGGCTCCTGACATCGTGCATTGCAACGACTGGATCACGAGCTTCATTCCTTTGTATCTGAAAACCACTTACAAGAATGATCCTCTGTTCAAAAACGCGAAAACCGTTTTCACGATCTATAACAATCACTTCAGTCACAAATTCAAAGGCAACCTGATGGACAAAGTGAAGATGATGGACATCGAAGACAACATGCTGGGCAATCTCAAGACCGCAGACTTCGAAGGGTTTATCAAGTTAGGAGTTGAATTTTCAGACGCGGTTATCGTTGCCGGTGACAATAAAAAACTCGAAGGTCTTTTCAAGAAGATCAAAGAGAAGAAAGTTGAAACGATCGATCAAAACGAAAACTACACCGAATCATACTACAATCTCTATAATGAACTTGTGGGCTAAGAGCGTAGGGCAACTGCTTATTTTAGCGGTTGCCCTATTTTTTTTCTCTTGTGAAGATGAAAGCTCTATTCTCGGATTCAAAAATCCCAATCCTAAATTCAAAGTCTATTATGTCGAAATCCCGCTCGAGACCAGCTCGCAGCTGATCGATTCGGTCATCACCGACAACAAGGGATTGACCCAAGCTGGTGCTATGCTCGGGAGCTATACAGACGCTGAAGTAGGATCGATCACGGCACAACCCTACCTTCAAATTATTCCCGGACTTGCTGCTGCGATTCCCGTAACAGCAAAACTCGACTCCGTTACAATGGGCGTGCGATTGAGCTTCTACAGCTACGGCTTTACCGGTGAGACTACGGTGCCCTTCGATGTTATGGAATTGAATGAGTCGATGGACAGAACGCGTACAACGCGATACTATTCGAACAGTTCTATACCGTATCATGCTGGCGCGGTTGGCCATGGATCGTTCACGGTATCGTACGATAGCTTGGTGAAGCAACTCAAACTTGATGATCCAAAACGGGATACAATCGTTGCGCACATCCGGTTGAGCGATGAATTTGCACAGCGATTGTTCAACGTGGCAACAGGGTATAGTTTTGTCGATGTCGAAGGCACAACAGCCAATGAATACCTTGATAACATTCAGGTGTTTCTGCGCGAGATCCCCGGGTTCACACTGGTTTCAAATGATAAGAACGGCTTGCTCGGACTGGACATTCTCGACAACTTTAGCCATGTTACGCTGCATTACCATACGGTGACCAGTTCGGGTGCTACTGATCAAACATTGGTGAGAAACTATCCTTTCGGTTTAACCAGCTTTACAAATATTACAGCCGACCGATCGACCAGCCCATTTGCCGGACTCTCGTCATATCAATCACAGGCTGATGCGTCAACGACTGGGCTGCGTTATACTCAAAGTGGTTCTGGAATCATTACGCGTATCGACCTAAAAAATTTCTATGCGTTTGCCGATACATTGAGTACCATTATCGTCAATGAAGCGGTACTGGAAATTGGTGGAGTTCAAACATCATTTGAAACCCTTCCTCCGCATAGCAGGCTCACGTTGCAAGCAATGAAAGAGAACAATCAGTTTCTCAATTATGCAGTTAAGCCCGACACAACGATCTATCTTCCTTACACCCGGAGTGCGACCTTGCTAAAGGAAGCCGAGGGCAATCATTTCGTGGTTCGGTCAGACAATACAAGTTCCGCCAGCGGAATGGCATTGGATCTGATCGAGGATAAATACGGATCATATGCAACTACATTCACCCAGGACCTGTTCAGGCTGAAGACTTCTCAGGGGCAGCTCCGCGAGAACAGACTTAAATATCTGGCGATCACCCCGGTGATTCCTCCGCTTGCGTCTGGTGTGAACAGAACAATCTTCAATGCGGGCGATGTTCGATTGAAGATCTACTACACAAAACCAACTCTAAACACAACACCCTAACTCCCTAGCTTTATGTGCGGAATTGTAGCATACGTTGGCCATCGTCAGGCTCACGATATCATTATCAAAGGACTGAAGCGCCTTGAGTATCGCGGCTACGATAGCGCGGGAATCGCGTTGCTCAACGGTGGTTTGAATGTCTATAAGAAGAAGGGAAAAGTTTCTGAGCTGGAAGCTTATCTCAAGGGAAAAAGTCTCGACAGCACGATTGGCATTGGCCACACGCGATGGGCAACACATGGTGAGCCCAATGACGTGAATGCTCACCCGCACTATTCGTCAACCGGTAAGCTGGCGATAATCCACAACGGTATCATCGAAAATTATGCTTCACTGAAGAAAGAGCTGATCAATAAAGGTCACAAATTTTTAAGTGATACCGACACCGAAGTGTTCATTCACTTTATTGAAGATATTAAAGAGAATGAAAAGTGTTCACTCGATGAAGCGGTACGCCTGGCCCTTACCAAAGTTGTAGGTGCATATGCGATCGTGATCATGTCGCTTGAAGATCCCAATCTTCTTGTTGCAGCGCGTAAAGGAAGTCCACTTGTGGTTGGCGTGGGTAAAAACGAGTTCTTCCTTGCATCAGACGCCACGCCCATTGTGGAATACACGAATGAGGTTGTGTATTTGAACGACCAGGAAATTGCCGTGATCAATAATGGCAAGCTCAGCATTCGCAACACGGCAAATTTGCCTTTAACACCATACATTCAGACAATCGATCTTGAACTGGAAGCGATCGAGAAAGGTGGCTTCGAACATTTCATGCTCAAGGAGATTTTCGAACAACCGCGTTCGATCAGTGATTGTATGCGCGGCCGCCTCGATTCTTCATCCGGACGTCTGGTCCTTGGCGGATTGCGCGAGTACGTCAACAAGCTTGTGAACGCAGACCGCATTCTCATTGTGGCTTGTGGCACCTCATGGCATGCAGGGTTGGTTGCGGAATATTTCTTCGAAGAGTTCTGCCGCATTCCGGTTGAAGTTGAATATGCATCGGAGTTTCGCTATCGCAATCCTGTGATTCGCGAAGGTGATGTAGTAATTGCAATTTCCCAGTCTGGCGAAACTGCAGACACGCTTGCTGCGATCGAGATGGCCAAGCAAAAAGGCGCGATCATTTTTGGAGTTTGTAACGTGGTGGGCTCATCTATCCCTCGTGCAACACACGCAGGAGCTTATACACACGCAGGACCGGAGATCGGTGTGGCGAGCACGAAAGCATTCACTGCCCAGCTTACGGTGTTGAACATGATTGCACTGATCGTGGCGCACAAGAAAGGGTCGATCACCGAACAAAAATTGCACGAGCTTCTCGTGGAACTGGAAAACATTCCCGCCAAGGTTGAAGAAGTCCTCGAGCTCAACGACCAGATCAAAGTGATCGCTGACACATTCAAAGACGCTAGTAATTTCCTTTACCTTGGCCGCGGATATAATTTCCCGGTGGCGCTTGAAGGCGCTTTGAAACTAAAGGAGATTTCATACATCCACGCAGAAGGATATCCTGCAGCTGAAATGAAACACGGGCCAATTGCGCTCATCGACAACGAAATGCCGGTGGTCTTCATCGCAACACAAGACAGTTCTTACGAGAAAATTGTTTCAAACATCCAGGAAGTGAAAGCGAGAAAAGGAAGGGTGATCGCTGTGGTTACAAAAGGTGATAAGCTGATTCCGAAGATGGCTGAATTCACCATCGAAGTTCCCGCTGTGCACGAATCACTGATGCCTATGGTGTCTGTGATCCCGTTGCAATTACTTTCTTATCACATCGCGGTGATGCGCGGATGCAATGTCGATCAGCCACGAAATTTGGCGAAGTCGGTGACGGTGGAGTAGCGCGCGACACCCTTCGTGATCGGCAAACTCTTCGAAAATCAATACGCTTTGGGCGTCTTGAGCAAAGGCTTCAGTTGACTTAATCCCTTTTTGGTCAAGTAAGGTTTATAGACGTGAAACAATACGGATAATGCGTGCTTCACCTTTTGCTCATCGGAAACATCAGGCGTATAAATCGCGGCTTCCTGGTGCCAAAACAGCGCTAACATGTTAAAGATGTAGCCAACTGCATCTGAATCTTCAACCAGTGTTGAATTCGCGAGTTTTTGATTGACCAGGATGTTGTGAAAGATGCGCCATTCATCGAAACGCTTTTTCAGCACTTGTTGATAATACGCTTGCACATCCGGAAGTGACGTGATGATCTCAGCATAGCGCTTGTCAAAAATAAACTTGTATTTGAGTTGCGTATGGAATACGACTGCCATTTGCCGGTATGCGTTCGAAAAAAAATTTTCCGGACTAGAATCAAAAACTTCTTCAACAGCTTCACCAATGTCATCTATAAACCGGATGCAAAGAGCATAAAGGATATCGGCTTTAGCCGGAAAATGATAGGTAAGATTGCCTACACTGATTTTAAGTTTTGTCGCGATATGGCGCATGCCTACCATTTCAACGCCATCCTTATTGAATAGCTCGAGGCTGATGTCTAATATTTTATCTTTGATAGAACGCATCCTTTTTAAGACCATGGCCGTTAATTAGTACATTGTACTATATATTTAGGAACAACGTACTAATTAACGCGTCAAAATCGTCAATTCAAAATGCAAAAAACAATCGTCAATCCTGTAATTAAAGACGTAGCTACATTCATTAAAAGCGCTTCGGAAAGCGATGGCACAGTCAGCGAGATTGAAATTACCTTAAGCCAGGGCGGTGGCAATGTGCTGCACTATCACAAAACATACAGTGAAACGTTTACCGCAGTAGACGGAGACCTGGGTCTTAAACTCGGCAAATCGGAACAAAAAGTAATACTCAAGCCGGGTGAAAGCTATACCGTACAACCTATGGAGCTGCACTGCTTTTTCAACCCGGGCAACGAGCAGATCAAATTCAATATCAAGATTGTTCCCGGCCACAAAGGTTTTGAAAATTCCTTATGTGTCCTCTACGGACTTGCCAAAGACGGTTTGACCAACAACAAGTCCATTCCAAAAAATCTTACGCACACAGCAATCGTCATCTGTCTCAGTGATATGAATGCTCCAGGCTTTTTGACGCTTATTTTTCCTTTGCTGAAATGGCTTTACAAGCGAGCGCAAAATTCCGGAGAAGAGCAGAGGCTGATCACAAAGTACTGCAATTGATCTTTGATCGGCCGATGTCAAATAAATTGGCAACGTCAAAGGCCGGATTGTGCAGCATTTGTTACTTGCTAAAAGAACCTTACGGCTTTTACAGGAGCAAACGTAAGATTAAACTTCATTTTGAATGGTTAGGGCCGACTGTTTTCAATAGCTTGCCCGAAAATCCACCAAATGAAACGTTTCATCAAGACCCTCGCCTTCGCCTGTGTAATCTCTTGTGCCCAAGCTCAAAATGCAGATCTTAAAACGCTTAGCTCGAAACTTCAGCAACTGGTCACATCCGTTCAATCCGGGTCGAAAACATTTGAGCCGAAGATCGCGGTGATCGACCCTGCCGTGATCCAATACAGCTACGATGAAGTAGACGCCAAAGGCAATCGTATCAACCATAAATACGAAGTAAACATTGCCGACCTCGATCCTTACGCAGTGCGTGAACAAACTCAGAAGGATATCATTCAGGTTGTCTTAGCCGTGAAGAATAAACAACGCATGGTCAAGGCGTATAAGAATGATCAGGTTGAGTCATACGAAAATCAGGCTGTCATCATTGCGAAAGACATCGAGAATGCGCGTGCCATCAGTGAAGCCATCGAAAAAAGTATCCCAACGGCAGAGAAAGTGATGGCCGGGCGCCTCAAGATCAACGGCTACGATGCCACCATC
>CBHROW010000004.1:0-43270 GCA_966080355.1 uncultured Chryseosolibacter sp. | reverse complement strand
TTTTGTCATCAATGCCGACCGCATCGTTACTGCGCTCGCTATCCCTTTTGCAATTCTGGCTGTGCCGCTGTTCCCGGTTGTGTACATGGTAATTTCACTGGCGCGATTACTCAGCGTGAATCTGATGAAGCTAGAATACTCCATGGACAAGCCTGTGTTCGGACTCACCGATGTTTCACAATACTTGCGCAGCATTCAACGAACAAAACCTGCCGAGCAAAGTCTCGAAGTCGACACGCGCATCTTCACGAATGCCCTCGAATTCAAATCTGTCCGCGTCAGAGATTGCATGATTCCAAGAACGGAAGTAGTTGCCGTCAGTCAGGACTCGGGCATAGACAAATTACATGATGCATTTATCGAGAGTGGCCATTCAAAAATCATCGTTTTCAAAGATTCGATAGATGATGTGATTGGATACTGTCACTCATCCGCATTATTCCGGAACCCCGAACGCATCGAGGAAATTCTCACGCCTATCATCACAGTTCCAGAAACGATGCTTGCCAAAGACCTGCTTGTAAAATTCATCAACGAACGCAAAAGCCTCGCGATTGTTATCGATGAGTTTGGAGGTACCTCAGGCATTGTGAGCATGGAGGATGTGATCGAAGAGATTTTCGGAGAAATTGAAGATGAACACGATCAGGCCGACCTGGCTGAGCAACAATTGAGTGAAAATAATTACCTGTTGAGCGCCCGCCTAGAGATAGATTACCTGAATGAAAAATATGGGTGGCAATTGCCGGTTGGCGACTATGATACACTAAGCGGCCTTATCCTGTCGTTTGCGCAAGACATTCCCCGCAAGGGTGATACGGTATCCATTCCACCTTATGAATTTACGATCCACTCAAAATCCGAAAATCGAATAAATGCCGTTCGGCTGACGGTTCACCAATCGCTGGAAGGTGACTGACAATCAGCATGTTGCAGACATATTTCCCGACTTGCCGACCGCATTCTCCCGGGAACATAATATTTCCAAAGGCTAAATTTTTCTAATACGGATAACCCATTAAATTTGCGGGCTTTATCGTTGAATTTCCACGGGAATTTTTCGTTAATCTAAACCTTACTCGTTACTAATTTTTTTCTAGCATATGGCATTGATTGGAACTCTGCGCAGCAAGATGGGCACCTGGGTGGTGGTTTTTGTATTTGTTGCGATACTCTCTTTTATCCTGAACGACCTGTGGGGCAGTAAGTCGGTGTTATTCAACAGCAATGATGTTGGCGAAATTGCCGGAGCAGACATCTCATTGGATGAATACCAGGCTGCAATCCAGGAACGCGAAGCGAATTATATCCTGAACTTCGGCCGTAAGCCTGGCGATCGCGAAATGCCTAACCTCCGCCAGCAAGCCTGGGAGATCCTTGTTCTCCGTCACGCTATTCAAAAGCAATTCGATGCAGTGGGCGTTGATGTAACAACAGACGAAGTACAGGATATGATCTGGGGAAAGAATGTAGATGAGAACATCCGCCAAACGCCCGCTTTTCAAAATCCAGCCACGGGTCAGTTCGACAAAAGTCTCGTGATCCGTTACCTGAACGAATTCAATACCGTTCCGACTGCAAACGATCAGCAGGCAGCGATCTGGCAAGAACAACGCACGCGCTGGGAGATCTTCCAACGCGATCTTGGCCCTGGCCGTGAGCGTATCAAATATGAAAACCTCCTGGTGAAAACCAACTACATCACTTCGGCAGAAGCTGAGCGTGAATACCACAATCAGACGGACGTTGCAGAAGTGAAATACGTGTACGTTCCATTCTACGCAGTGAGCGACTCAACAGCAGAAGTTACCGATGCGGAGCTTAAAGATTATTACAATACGCACAAAGAGCGTTTCAAGACTGAGGAAACCCGTGATCTGAAATTCGTTTCTTTCCCTGTAGTACCAACGTCTGCAGACTCGTCTGATATTGTCGCTGACATGAAACGAATCGCCACTGAACTTGCGCAAACCGAAGACGATTCGGCCTATGCAGCTTCGAATACCGATGGCCAGGATCCTTTTGGAAAATATAACGCAGGCAACTTGCCGACATTTGTAAAAAGTGAAGACCTCAAAAAAGGAAATGTAGTCGGTCCTCAGCTCGATGGCGGATCTTACAAGATTGTGAAGATCTCAGACGTGGTTAAAGATACCGTCTACAGTGCGCGTGCTTCTCACATTCTGATCAAATGGGACAACGAAACGCCTGAAGCAAAAAAAGCTGCAAAAGAAAAGGCGCGCAAGATCCTGAACGATATCAAGAATGGCGCAAGCTTCGCAGCAAAAGCGCTTGAGTTCGGAGCCGATGGAACTGCAACCAAAGGCGGAGATCTGGGTTGGTTTCAAAGTGGCGCCATGGTAAAACCTTTTCAGGATGCAGTGTTCAATGCGACCAAACCTGGCTTGTTGAATGATGTTGTTGAAACCCAATTTGGCTATCACATCATCAGCGTCACCAATACCAAAGACAATACCGCATACAAAGTTGCTATCATCGAACGCCAGATCGGGCCGAGTGATGCAACCACAAATGATACTTACCGTAAGGCTGAATCTTTCCAGGCTGACCTTTCGGACGAGAAAGAATTTATCGAGCGTGCAAAAGATCAGGGTCTTGCCGTACAAGACGCAAAAAATATCCTCGCTGGCGATCGCAGGGTGGGAAATCTTGGTGACGCGCGCCAAATCGTTCAATGGCTCTATCGCGATGCATCGGAAGGAAAGGTGTCACAGATCTTCGATCAGCAAGGAGTATATGCCGTGGCCGTTATGACCGGCAAAACAGACAAGGGATACCGCTCGCTTGATGACGTAAAAAACGAAATCACACCAGAGGTTCGCAAACAAGTGAAAGGCAAAGCAATCATCGCCAAGTTGAAGGACGCGAAAGGAACCCTTGAGGAAATGGCAGCCGCATATGGCAACGAAGCTGCTGTCTACAACATGGCTGACTTGAAAATGAATGCTACAACGTTGACAGGAGCCGGTTATGATCCAAAGTCTGTTGGCGTAGCCTTCGGATTGGAAAATGGTAAACGTTCTGAGCCCTTTGCAGGTGAAAATGGTGTGCTGGTGATGGAGCTTCAAAACAAAACGACTGCTCCCGAGATCGCTGATTACACACCATACAAACTTCCGATCCAGCAAACGGTTCAATCGCGCAGCAGCTACAATATTGTCGAGGCCATTAAAGAGCACGCCAACATTGTAGATAAGCGGTACAAGTTTTATTAATTGAGGAATTCTTAAGTAGCCGTCTCGTGTTATTCGCGGGACGGCTCTTTTTTTATGGATCAGGATTGGTTCAAATCGTTTCGCGAAAAACTCGACCAACATTACGCCTGGCCTGCCCTGTATATTTTCAAATTTATTGTCCCGCGGGGTCAGGAAGAAGATGTCAAACGCCTGTTTCCCCTTCATACCACTACTGAAAAAGCTTCGAGCCAGGGAAAATACACCAGCATTACCGTTCAAATGATGATGCCCTCGAGCGAAGCTGTTGTTGATATCTATCATCAGGCTTCAACGATACCTGGGTTAATTGCGCTATAAGCGTTGGATTTCCTAGCGAAAAAATTGTAAATCGAATTCATAACTATTTGATTATGGACTGGAAAGAATAAAATAATCAGCTTCGGAAAACTTTTACGTTCAAAGATTTTTCAGAAGCGTTCGGCTTCATGACACGCGTTGCGCTGATTGCCGAAAAAATGAACCACCATCCAACCTGGACCAATACCTGGAACACCGTAAATTTTCAACTCTCAACACACGATGCCGGGAATAAAGTCACCGACCTGGATCGCAAACTCGCAGCTGCGATCGATAAGGTGGCTTAAATGGAAAAAACGAAAACTTCCTTATACCTGATACCCACACCCATCGGCAACCTTGGCGACATCACCTTGCGTGCGCTGGAATTGCTGAAGTCCGTTGATGTTATTCTCGCGGAAGACACAAGAACATCAGGTGTCCTTCTGAAGCATTATGACATTAAAAAGCCGCTTCAAAGTTTTCACACCTTCAATGAGCACAAAATGGTGCACAGCCTGATCGACCGGCTGAAGCATGGTGAAACGATGGCCCTGATCAGTGATGCCGGCACTCCGGGAATTTCCGATCCGGGATTTTTGATCGCCAGGGCTTGCCTTCAGGCCGGACTTCAAATTGAATGTTTACCAGGAGCCACTGCATTCGTGCCTGCTTTGATCAAATCAGGATTACCTTCGGATCGATTTTGTTTCGAGGGATTTCTTCCGCAAAAGAAAGGCAGGCAAACCATGTTGAAAAAGCTTGCCGTGGAAGAACGCACAATGATCTTTTACGAATCACCTTATCGCCTGGTGAAAACGCTGCAGCAGCTGGCGGAATATTTCGGAACTGACCGTATGGCGTCTGTCTCGCGAGAGCTCACCAAGATGTTCGAAGAAACAGCAAATGGAACCCTTGCCGAGCTCGTAAACCACTTTGAAAAAAAAGATGTTAAAGGAGAAATAGTGATCGTGGTTGCGGGAAAATCAGTATCGGATGACGAATGATTTGTTATCAACGGTCATGGTATTCATTCACACATCACTAACTTAAAGTAAATTTTTGAGCATGAATCTGGAGCAGATCGAAAAAGACGTAGTATCGGTATGTTATGAGGTTGGAGACTTCATGAAAAAAGAACTCGCGTTTTTCGATCGAACCCGGATTGAACAAAAAGACGGATTCAATAATCTTGTTTCGTACGTTGACAAAGAAGCGGAAAAAACCTTGGTCACCGCGCTGAGAAAAATGGTTCCTGCTGCAGGTTTCATCACGGAGGAAGGCACCGTGGAGCAGGCCTCGAAGGAAGAATACAGCTGGATCATCGATCCACTCGATGGAACAACAAATTTTCTCCACGGCCTCCCCTTGTTCGCCATCAGCATTGCTTTAGCACGAAATAAAAAACCGATACTCGGAGTTGTCCATAACGTTGTACCCAACGAATGTTTTCATGCCATTGATGGACGCCAGGCAAAATGCAACAACACCCCGATCAGCGTTTCAAAGATCGGTGCACTCAGCGAAGGTCTTCTCGCCACAGGTTTCCCCTACTATCACCTCGATAAACGCGAAGTCTATCTCGACATCATCAAAGATTTTCTGGCTAAGTCGCACGGCATACGCAGACTTGGCAGCGCAGCGATCGATCTCGCGTTTGTCGCTTGTGGAAGGCTCGAAGGATTTTTCGAATACAACCTCAACGCATGGGATGTAGCAGCCGGTACATTCATTCTACAACAAGCGGGTGGACGCGTAACGGACTTCCGCGGTGGCGACAATTATATTTTCGGTGGAGAAATGTGCGCATCTAACACCGCCATTCACAACGAAATGCTCGACATCATTCAGCCCCAGTGGTACTAGCCGCATAAGGGGTATTTTATCCGACCTATTCTTTTCGTAGTTTCAACATTCTTAAACTTTTAATTTTATGAATGCAAAGACTTCTCTGTCCTTTCGATTGGTCATTCTCCTGCTAACGCTGAATGTCCCGTCTCTCCTCGGACAGATCAACCCCGCTAATAAAATGCCGGTTGACCCAGCGATCAAAGTTGGGAAACTCTCTAACGGATTAACCTACTACATCCGAAAGAACATCAAACCTGAAAAGAAAGCCGAGTTGAGGCTTGTAGTCAACGTGGGATCGATCCTGGAAGATGACGATCAACAGGGGCTCGCGCACTTCACCGAGCACATGGCATTCAACGGCTCAAAGAATTTCAAGAAAAATGAGCTGGTGTCTTTCCTGCAATCGATCGGAGTTGAGTTCGGTGCTGATCTCAACGCATACACGAGTTTTGATGAAACAGTTTACATTCTTCCGGTGCCAACCGAAAAAACGGAGATCATCGACAAAGCTTTTTTGATCCTCGAAGACTGGGCGAGCACCGTCTCCTTTGACGGAGTGGAGATCGACAAAGAACGTGGCGTAGTGCTTGAAGAATCCAGGCTCGGAAAAGGAGCTGATGATCGCATGGATAAGATAACCTATCCAAAGATCTTCGCTGGTTCAAAGTACGCGAACCGCCTTCCAATCGGAAAAGAAGATATTTTGAAATCGTTCAAATACGATGTCGTTAAACGTTTTTATAAAGACTGGTATCGGCCTGATATGATGGCGGTGGTTGTGGTTGGTGATATCGACCCGGCACTTGCTGAACAAATGATCAAAAAACATTTCGAAGGCATTAAAAATCCTGCTAAGCCACGCGCAAGAACTTATGCGGAAATTCCATCACGAACAACAACGGAAGCTGTCGTTGCAACTGACAAAGAAGCAACAAATCCCATCCTGCAGATCTACTACACAAACACCAGGGAGAAAGAGGAAGTTACTGTTGGTGATTACAGAACTTCGATGGTGAGAAATATTTGTACGTCCATGCTGGCACAGCGACTGCAGGAGCTCACTCAGAAATCGAATCCTCCGTTTGTATTTGGATTCAGCTCGTTGAGCTCATTCGTTCGCGGATACGAAGGATACATTTCAGGTGCCTTGGTCAGCAAAGGCGGGCCTGAGCCATCCATTAACGCCATCATTCAGGAAAACGAGCGGGCCCGTAAATTCGGCTTTACGGAAGGCGAATTAGAACGCACGAAAAAAATGATGATGAAGTCGATGGAGCGCGCCTACAACGAACGCGATAAAACGGAATCCGCTCAGATGGCGGACGAATACATTCGAAACTTCCTTGAAAAAGAACCCATTCCCGGCATTGAAAATGAATTCAATTACTATAAAGAATTTCTGAATGGCATTACGCTAGCAGAAGTAAATCAGGCGACCGCGAAGATCATTCCGCCATCGACCGACAGCAAACTAATCGTTTATACCGGTCCAACGGAAAGCGGTTTTCAGGTACCAACGAAAGAAGATCTTGTAAAATTCGCAGAAAATGCAGCGAAGGCAGAAATCAAACCTTATGAAGAAAAGGCTGTGGCTTCCTCACTGATGGAGAAAGCGCCAGCGCCCGGCACTGTAAAGTCTGAACGCGAAATCAAAGAGATCGGAGTTACAGAGATCGCTTTCAACAACGGTGTCAAAGTCTGGTTGAAGCCGACTGATTTTAAGAACGACCAGGTAGTAATGTCTGCGTCTCGATTTGGTGGGCAATACAATTACAATGCATCGGAACGCGCCAATGCGGAGTTCGCCTCAACCGTTGTGAGTCAGATGGGTGTTGGCCAGTTTTCTCCCTTAGATCTACGCAAAGTTCTCGCAGGAAAAAATGCAAGTGTGAGTCCGCGCATCGGTAGTCTTTCAGAAACCGTCAATGGATCATCCAGCGCATCCGATGTAGAGAGCATGCTTCAATTGACATATTTATATTTCACGCAACCCCGATTTGATAAAGAGCTCTTCAATTCTTTTGTCACCAAGCAACAGGCACTTTATCAAAACATGGTTTCCGATCCAAACTTCATTTTCCAGGATTCGGTGTTGAGAATTTTATATAAGAATCAGCCGTGGGCACCCCGTGTACCCAAAGCTGAACTATTTAACGAGATCAATCCGGAACGCGCCATGCAGATCTACAAAGAGCGCTTCGGAAATGCGAACGGATTTACTTTCGTGATCGTAGGCAAGATTGATATCGCGAAGATCAAACCAATGCTCGCCACATACCTGGGAAGTCTTCCATCAACTGGTGAGATCTCTACGTTCAAAGATGCCGGACTGCGCGCAGCAAAAGGGCCGATCAAGAAAGAAGTGAAGAAGGGCAGCGAACCGAAAAGTATGATCCGGCTTTATTGGAACGGAGAAACAACCTATTCGGAAGACGATCAATTCAAGCTTCAGGCTTTGGCTGAACTGATGAATATCAAAATTGTTGAAACACTGCGCGAAGACCTGAGCGGAATTTACGGAGGCGGAATGAATGCATCCGTCAGCAAATATCCGGTTGGAACATTCTCGATCTCCATAACGCTTCCATGCGGACCCGAGAATGTCGATAAACTTATCGCGGCAGCGCTTGGTGAAATCGACAAAATAAAGACTGCCGGCCCTCAGGAAGCTGATATCGCCAAAGTGAAAGAAACCTGGAAGCAGCAATACCTCGTTAACGCTAAAGACAATAATTTCTGGGCACGGCAACTTATCCAAAGCGTTGAGCTCGGTACCAATCCCGCAGCAATACTCAGCTATGAAAAGAAAGTCGATGCACTCACACCGAAAGATCTGAAAGACATCGCCAACAAATTTATCGATACAAAAAAGTTTGTTCAGATTGTTCTCAATCCCGAAATGAGCGCAAAAGTGGGAGAAGGAAAGTAAAATACAGGGCGCTAGATGCTGGGCGCTTGGAACTAGGGAACGCTCCCCAGACCCCTAGCACCCAGTGCCCAGCACCGTCTTGTAGACACGCAGGACAGTTTGAGAGTCACAATATCCGGTTGACAACAAAAAATCCCCAGACGTCTTCCGGGGATTTTTTGTTAAGTGCAGAAAAGTATAAAGTTGAAGAGTTTGGTTTGGTTTATTCGTAGCGTAAAGATTTTACGGGATTGGCAGCAGCCGCGCGAAACGATCTGAATCCTACCGTAAGCGCTGCAATGGCAAGCGTAACTCCGAGACCGAGTGCAAAAATTCCAGGACCCAGTGGGATCTTATATTCGAATTCACTGAGAAACGCGTCCATCGCGAAATATCCAAGCGGTGCTGCAAAGGCAAATCCAATTCCGATCAGCATCAAATATTCTTTTGAAAACATGAACACAATGCTCTCCACCGAGGCGCCAAGCACTTTGCGTACACCGATCTCTTTGGTCTTTTGGTTCGCCATGAATGTTGCAAGTCCGAACAGACCGAGACATCCGATGAAGATTGCCATCGAAGTGAACACAGTCAGCAGGATAGACATCTTTGTTTCGCCTTCATAGAATTGCTTAATGTTCTGATCGAGGAATTCATACTCGAAGATGTGATCGGGATACGCAGCTTCCCATTTTGTTTTCAGCGCATCGATGACTTCCTGCGACCTGCGCATGTCGATCTTCATCGCCAGCGTTTCATATCCGCGAATGCGATTGAACATTACTGTAGCCTCTATCGGTTGCCTTAACGAAACGGTGTGAAAATCTTTTACGACTCCGACCACAGGATAATTTTTTCCCCATAAGAGAATATTTTTTCCGATCATTTCATCCGGTGATTTTACGCCCACGGTTTTCACGAGTTTTTCGTTAACAATAAAACCCACAGCTGTGTCGAGATCCTGGATGTTTCTCCCTGCCACAAGTTCAAGTTCATACAGATCGAGGTAGTTACCGTCAATCTGCTTTAACTGCGTTCCAAAATCTTCGGTTACACCTTCAACCTTGAAGTTGGTTCCCGAAACATTTCCAGACGAAGGTGGAGCACTTGCGAGACTCGCCATTTGAACGCCCGGAATTCGCGACATCTCTTCACGCAAGGTTCTCATTTTGCTGGTTGCATCGCCTGTTGTTGGCGACTCTTTTTCAGGTATCTGTGCAAAGATGATCGCATCTTGCGCAAAACCGAGATATTTGCTTTTCGAATAATCCATCTGATAAACAATTACGATCGTGATGATGATCAGCAATTGCGAAATCAGGAATTGCATGACCACCAACGCCCTGCGAAGAAAATAGCTGGACGAATTTTTGTTCGACATCTGGTTCTTCAAAACCAACACAGGATTGAAACCGGAGATCACGAATGCCGGATACAATCCCGATAACAACGAAACGCCCAGCGTTACACTCGCAAGGAAAATCCACAAGCCGGAATTGCCTTTAAAATTGAGAGCCAGGCTCATCTCCAGAAATGGATTGAGGAAACTCAACGCAATTTGTGCAAGCGCGATTGATGCTAAAACCGAGATCAGCGTAATCATCGTTGTCTCACCAAGAAATTGCCGAACCAGCTGGCCGCGAGAACTTCCCAGCGATTTGCGCACACCAACTTCCTTCGAGCGTTTGATCGCTTCTGCGGTCGCAAGGTTGATAAAATTGATACAGGCAGTTACAACAAGCACAATGGCGATCACGCTAAACGCAATCAGCATCGCCTTCGGAGTAGTGTTATTCGAATAGGCATCGTAACGCTCGTCATAGTGAAATTCCGACATGGGCTGGAAATGGAATTCGGTTTTATCGAAGTCATCGGCACCGAGGTACTTGGTACCAAAGGCTTTGATGCGTGCGTCTAACGACTTGATCGATTCTCCTTGCTTCAGAAGAAAATAGCATTGTTCATCGCTCCAGGTACTGCCCCAGCCAGCCTCTTCAGTCTTGGCCTTTATCGTTGCATAAGACAACATCAGCGAAAACGGAAAGTCGGTGTTATTTGGAGTATTGTCGATGATCGCGGTGATCTTGTAGTCTATGTTATCGAACCTCAACACTTCACCGATCGCGTCCTCTTTGCCAAAATATCTTTGAGCCCACTCTTTCGTGATGATCGCTTCGTTCGGCTCATCTAGTCCTTTGAAAACATCGCCCATGATAACCGCGCGATCAAATATTTTGAAAAATGATGGCTCAGTAAAAACGACCCCCTTACGCTCCTGAAATTTCTTGAGTTCACCATTCGATTGTGGAATTGTGATCAACGCACCCTGGCGGTATGACGTGAAAACCACTTGCTCAGCTTCCGGAAAATCATTTCTGAAGGCGTCTGGAAGAACAGACGGAACACCAGCCTGATACTGTGTCCCCTGGTTGCCCTGAGATTCGCTCACTATTCGATAGATGCGATCGCGTTTCGATTGAAAATTATCAAAGCTCGAAAAGTGAGCAACCATAAGAAAAAGGATCAGGCTGCAGGTAATGCCGAGCGTGAGACCGAGGATGTTAATGATGGCGCTGCCTTTGTGGCGCGAAATGTTTCTCCAGGCAGTTTTGAAATAGTTTCTGAACATTGAGGTTATTATATTTTTTGCGATACCGCAGGCTTTCAATTGAAATGCCATTTCTAAAAACCTCGAAATCAGTTGAATTTCGCGGCAGATGGCAAAAATTTATGAGCTTTAATGTTCAAAAGTGAACGAAAGCGGACGGAATTATTTTCGCGAATCGATCGTTTTAGTTCCGTGTAATCATATTTTTGCACCATGGTCCAGTCAATAATTGTCTTTTTAGTCTTCGCAATTGCCGTCTTCTATGTCGCGCGGCTGGCCTATAAATCCATTCACGCGAAAGAATCGTGCGCCACTGGCTGTGGCAAATGCGGTGCGGTCGACTTCAAAAAGATCGAGCAGCAGTTGAAAGAAAAAGGAATCTAAAGAAATCTGATCTCGTCCTCATACCACTGACATCATTTTTCACATCGTCAGTGATGAATTTATGTACCTTCGGTAGTAAACCCATCGCCATGAGAATTGCTACCACTGCCCTGTTTTGCTTTTTTTCCATCATCGTGTTTTCGCAGAATTTGAAATCAGGCGGAGTGCTTAAACCCGAGCAGGCAATCATGGACATCCGTCACTACAGCATCGCGTTGGATGTCGATCCAGAGGCAAGAACCATCAATGGATTCACAGAGATCGATCTCAACCTTTCTCAATCTTCAGATGTATTGCTTTTCGACCTGGTGCATTTGCTGACCGTTAAAAGAGTCAGCGTCAACGGTAAGGATCAGAAATTTACGCACGATGATTCCGATCTTGTGCGGATCAGCGGCTCCAACTATCCCGCAGGAAAAACTAAAGTTCGTATCGACTACGGTGGAAAGCCGGGAGAAGCCGAACGCGCACCGTGGGTTGGCGGATTTACCTGGGCAAAAGACTCTTTGGGAAGACATTGGATCGCGATAACCTGCCAGGCTGAAGGCGCGAAGATCTACTATCCATGCAAAGATCATCCCAGCGATGAACCCAACGAAGGCGCAACCCTTAACATCACCGTTCCAAAAGGTTTATATGTTGCAGGGCCCGGTTTGTTGAAAAATGTGTCAACGAAGGGCAACAAATCAACTTACACATGGAACACAAAATATACAATCAACAACTATAGCATCTTATTCAACATCGGTACATACAAAGTCGCAAGCCGAACATACACTACAATCGATGGCAACAAGGTTCCCATGCAATTTTACGTGCTCGACTATCATGAAAAGAAGGCAGCTCACCACCTCGACCTCTTCGAACAATCAGCACACATCCATGAAAAATATTTTGGAGAATTTCCATTTGTAGAAGAGAAGATGGCGATCTGCGAAACTCCCCACCTCGGTATGGAACACCAAACGCTAAATGCATACGGCAATCAGTTCCGTTATCAGAAACTCGGTGGAAAAGATTTCGACTGGTTGCTCCATCATGAATTCGGGCATGAGTGGTGGGCCAACAAAGTAACCGACAAAGATTGGTCAGACATGTGGATCCAAGAGGGAATTTGCACTTACGGTGATGCGATGGCTTATCGTGAGTTAGCTGGCGAAGATGCCTATCTCAAACGAATGGCTGAGACCGCATCTCAAACTCAAAATAAAGCCCCGGTTGTGCAGGGAAAAGATCTCGATACCGATCAAGTTTACATTGGCGATATCTATGGCAAGGGCGCATTCTTCATGCACACTTTGCGATATGTGACTGGTGACGAGATATTTTTTCAAACATTGAAAAAACTTGCAACAGATCCGAAGTACACGTACGACAATCTTGTTGTGACTGATGATGTTGAGCAACTCTTCAGCAGCGCGTCAGGTAAAGATCTGAAACCGCTTTTTGATTTCTTTCTGCGCACTACCAGCAAACTCGATGTGAGCGTGAAGAAAGGACGCGATAATAAATACACGATTGTCGCCCAAAATTTCGACATGCCCTTACCGATCGAAGTGGTGACTGATAAGGGAACACAAAAAATGACGCTGGACAAAAAAGGATTTTCGGTAGAATCAACAACGATGCCCATCGTGGATCCTGCTGTGTGGTATTTGAAAAGAGTGATCTACGAATAAGATTGCACACTAACTCTTACCGGCAGCCTAGCACCCAGCACTCCGGCAACCCGGTTACGCCCAGACTTTCGTTCCTTCTGTACAATTCCTACAAATTTCGATTTCGCTGCGTCCTTTGAGCAGTGATTGACGAAAATTGTTGTACGCGTCACCGAACCAGATCTCCTCAAAGGAATTTTTAGAAAGGTCACCCAAGACGAAATGGGCATCTTTGTCGAAACAGCATGGAACAACTTTTCCATCCCAGGTCACAACACAGCTGTGCCACATTTTCCAGCAGTGATTGTCGAGGCTGTTTTTGATCGTGTAAGTATTGTCGTTCTGAAGCTTGTAGCGGGAATATTTTTGCTGCTGCGGAATCAGGTCTGATCCGTTTTTATAATCGTAGATCTGTGCTGTTTTGAGTGCGACCTGATTTACACCGAGCTTCTCCGCCAATTGATAAACCTCAGGGATCTGATGTTCATTCGGGCGGACGACAAGAAATTGAAAGACTACGTGCGGTGTCGAAGATCGAAGTTCTTTTTTGGCTTGAATGATGTTTCGTGTTCCTTCGATCACTTTCTCTAACGTGCCTCCCACCCGGTACGATTCGTAAGTCTCTTGCGTGGTTCCATCGATCGAAATGATCAGCCGATCCAGACCTGACTCAACAGTCTGACGGGCCACTTCTGGTTTCAAATAATGGCCGTTGGTAGAAGTAGATGAGTAGACCTTTTTTTTGGAAGCATATGCAACCATCTCCAAAAATTGCGAATTCAGGTATGGCTCTCCCTGAAAATAAAATGTGAGGTAGTTTAGCGTTGGTGCAAGCTGATCGATGATATTTTCATAGAGAGGTCGGCCAAGCATTCCTGTCGGTCGCGTGAATGAACGAAGTCCACTCGGGCACTCGGGGCAACGAAGATTACAGGATGTTGTAGGCTCGATCGAGATGCTGATTGGCAGACCTGAGATCGCTGCCCGTTGCTGCATACGTGAACGGTGATAAGAGGTGAATATTTTGGCTGCGTTGGAAGTTTTTATCCAGTTCATCCTGGAAATCAGATTAAATCCATCTTGCCATCCACCGATCATCCCGCAAGATAACAGCTAATTTGCTTCCCTCCATTGGATAAAGTTTTATATTTCGGAGATGAAAAAGCTAGCATGCCTCTTTGTTTTTATTTCTACTCTTGCTCAGGCGCAGATCACGTTGTCTGACAAAGCTGAGATCTCGGTTCTGACGTTGGGTCCATGGCAAGGCCAGCTGTACACTGCGTTCGGCCACAGCGCCTTTCGCGTTTATGACCCGGTGAATGGAATCGATGACGCCTACAACTACGGAGTTTTTGATTTTGATCGCCCCAACTTCTATCTGAATTTCGCACGCGGTGAAAATTACTATATGCTCGGGGTGCAAGACTATAAGCGCTTCGAATATGTCTATGAATATTACGACCGCTACATCCACGAACAAAAATTGAATCTCACGCAACCCGAAAAACAAAAGCTTTTCGACTTCCTATCGTGGAACGCTCAACCTGAGAATCGTGAATACCTATACGACTACTTCTACGACAACTGTGCTACGAAAGTCCCTGCTGTAATGAAGCAAGTCTTTGGGGACGACATCAAATTCGACAGCTCGCATATTCAAACTGATTACACCATTCGCGAGCTGACTGACTTGTATCTCGACCATCAGCCGTGGGGCGACCTCGGTATCGATATTTGTCTCGGCCTGCCCATGGACAAAAAAGCATCACCTTATGAATACATGTTTCTCCCGGAATACGTGGAAGCGGGATTCGCGCACGCTACGATCAAACGAAACGGATTGGAAGAGCCCCTTGTGAAAGAACGCGTAGTGACTTACGAATCGCAGCACAACACGCCACCCAATACTTTGATCAAACCTTTGCTCGCGTTCAGTGTTTTATTCGTTTTGATCGCGCTCATCAGCTATCGCGACATTAAACGTTCAACAGTAACGCGATGGCTCGATGCTATTTTGTTTACAGGCATTGGGTTGCTGGGTTTGTTGCTCCTTGTTCTATGGCTTGCCACGAAGCACAAAGCCGCAGCGGAAAATATGAACATCGTTTGGGCACTGCCGACCCATGTGATAGCCGGCCTGGCGCTACTCAAAGACCGGAAGTGGCTTGAAAATTATTTTCTTATCGTAGGGATATTAAATGTGCTGCTGCTTGCGACCTGGCCGTTGCTTCCACAACAGCTCCATTATGCGCTTGTTCCGATTGTCATGGCTCTGGCATTACGCGCCTATACTGAATATCTCATCAGGAAATCGGCAAGGAAACAAGAAATGAAGATCCCACACCCTGTATCGAATCCACAGTGATGTGACCTTGCATTTTTTCTACGGCTTGCTTCACGATGTACAATCCAAGCCCGGAGCCCGTAGACTGAACGGTCCCCCGATAGAACATATCGAATATCCGCGGCTGTTGTTCCAGTGCGATTCCGGTACCATTATCCGAAACTTTCACCTTGACTGAATTCTGACTGTTTGAAATTGAAACTTCTATCCAGCGATCGGCTTTCGAATGATCATGATACTTGATCGCGTTGCCAATCAGGTTGGCTAATACGACACTTACCCGCGATCTGTCCATCGATACAGGATGATCTACTTTAACATCCCTTCGGATCTCAATTGCATCAGCGCCTGGAATGTATTTAAGATTTTCAGTGACCTCATTGACAAGCAACGAAAAATCAACCTGCTGATATTGCAGATCAGTGCGCGCATTCTTTGAATAATCGATAATATCTCTAATAAAGCCTTCGAGACCATTTACACGCTCGGTCATCTTGTCGAGGTAAAGGTGCACTTTCTCGTCCCGTGTATCGTATCGCGCAACGTTGATCAACCCCTTGATGGACGATAGTGGTGATTGGAGATCGTGTGATGTGCTGTATAAAAAACGATCGAGTTCACTGTTGGTCCTTTCGAGTGCTTCATTTTTCGCATTCATCTCAAGTGCCATACGCTGCAACTGACTTTCGGAATGCTCATTGAGATTGAGCATGAAATTGATACAAAGGGTCATCACAAAACCGCTCGATACGAGGTTGATGACAAAGAACATTTTGCTGCTCCCCGGAGGCTGCTCAAATTGATATCCATCGAACAAGTTGAAGTCGGTAACGAAGAGCACAAGCAAAAAAATGAACGGCAACAACACAAAAATGTAGCGAAGTTTCCTTTCCTGTTTTCCAAACAACGCAGATGACACCGCGATCAGCGGAAAGTAAAACAGATAAACGCCAACCTCCCGCGGAACAACCGATGCATAAAGACTCAATGAAATATTCAGCATCGCCAAACAACAGAGTTTTGCAAGCCTGTGATATTTCAATCGGTTGATCCCATAACAAACAAAGACCGCAAGCCCGATGGAGGCATCAGATAAAGCGGATTGAAACATCCCTTGAGAAAAATCAATAAAGAAGTGCAGCAGCGCGAATGCGGTACAATATAAGGTGATCTGTCCGGTGAGAATAATACGTTTCTCCTCCGCAGAAATGCCTTTTGCCACTTTCTGTGAACCTTCGGGAACCATGGAGCAAGTCTATCCGGCATAAATACGGATAAACCTATACTGAAGTTAGGAAAAAATGCGGATTAGCTTACGTGCGTGAGTTGGCAGTTGGCAAAAGGCAGTTGGCAATGTACATCCTTGCCGACTGGCTACCTTGCCAATCGCCAATTTTTCAAATATGGATTGGTCTGTTCGCTGTTGCAGCCAGACAAGCTTCCTTCACCGCTTCCATATAAGTTGGATGTGCGTGCGACATTCTCGAAACATCTTCTGCGGAAGCGCGGAATTCCATGGCAGTAACTCCAGCAGCGATCATATCGGCAGCACGGGCTCCGATGATGTGGACTCCGAGAATTTCATCCGTTGATTTGTCGGCAAGAATTTTGACGAGCCCATCGAGATCCATGCTGGCGCGTGCCCGACCCAATGCTTTATAAGGAAAACTGCCAACTTTATAAGCGCGACCTTGTGATTTAAGTTGCTCTTCAGAGTATCCCACACTCGCTACTTCCGGCCAGGTATAAACTACACCTGGAATAAGCAAGTAGTTGACGTGCGGTTTTTGTCCTGCAAGTCGTTCAGCAACATAAACGCCCTCTTCTTCGGCTTTGTGTGCAAGCATCGCTCCACGCACAACGTCACCGATCGCGTAGATGTTATCGACTTTTGTTTTCAGATGATCATCGACCGGGATCTGACCCTTCACTGTTTCGATGCCTACTTTATCCAAACCTAATCCGTCTGTATAAGGACGTCTTCCGATACTCACCAGGCAATAATCACCTTTGAGCTCGATTGATTTTCCGTCTTTCGATTCGGCTTTCACAATCACTTCTTTGCCTTTGTTCTCCACGGCAGTCACTTTGTGGCCAAGGTAGAAATCCATACCGAGCTTCTTCGTTGAACGCTGAAGCTCTTTGCCCATCGTTCCGTCCATGGTTGGAATGAGGCTGTCAAGGAATTCAACAACGGTCACCTTCGAACCGATGCGAGCGTAGACTGAGCCAAGTTCCATGCCGATCACTCCTCCTCCGATCACGATCAAATGCTTCGGAATTTCAGTGAGCTCGAGTGCTTCAGTGCTCGAGATAATTCGTTTTTTGTCGAATGGAGCGAAAGGAAGTGGCGTTGGTTTTGAACCCGTAGCGATGATCACTTTTTCCGTGGTGATGGTTGTTTCTTTTCCATCCTTAGTGACCTTGATCGTGTTCTTGTCAACAAACGATCCAACTCCGGTGTGCACATCGATCTTGTTCTTCTTCATCAGGAAGGCAATACCATCTACGTTCGACTTCACAACACCAGCCTTGCGGCTGATCATCTGGCCGAAGTTCACTTTCGGTTCAGGAATATCGATGCCGTGCTCTTTGAAATGCTCTTTCGCGTTGATGAAATGTTCAGAGGAATCGAGTAACGCTTTTGAAGGAATACATCCTACGTTCAGACACGTTCCGCCAAGCGTGTTGTATTTTTCAATGATAGCGGTTTTAAATCCGAGTTGCGCGCAACGGATGGCGGCAACATATCCTCCAGGGCCAGAACCTATGACAGTGACGTTGTATTGCATAATGATTGGATCTCGATCTGATTAATTTTAATTACACTCCGAGGATCAGTCTTCCTGGATCTTCCAGCATTTCTTTAACTCGTACGAGGAAGCTCACCGATTCACGGCCATCCACAATGCGGTGATCATATGAAAGGGCCAGATACATCACCGGGCGAACCACGATCTCCCCGTTTTTCACAACAGGCCTTTCAACGATGTTGTGCATGCCGAGAATTGCCGACTGCGGTGGATTGATGATCGGAGTTGAAAGCATCGATCCGAACACGCCACCATTCGTGATCGAGAACGTTCCACCTGTCATTTCTTCGATCGAGAGTTTTCCATCGCGACCTTTTGTGGCCAAACGAATAACTTCAGCTTCGATCTGCGCAAAGCTCAATTTTTCGGCATTGCGGATAACTGGCACAACGAGTCCGCGAGGCGTAGAAACCGCAATTGAAATATCGCAGTAGTCGTGATATACAATTTCATCTTTGTCGATCGATGCGTTTACTGCAGGAAAATCTTTCAGCGCCACACAAACCGCTTTCGCAAAGAAAGACATGAAGCCGAGGCCCACACCATATTTTTCTTTGAACTGGTCTTTGTATTTCGAACGAAGGTCCATCACAGGTTTCATATCGACTTCGTTGAACGTTGTCAACATTGCAGTCTCGTTCTTCACAGACACGAGACGTTTTGCGATTGTCTTACGCAGCGAAGTCATCTTGTCTCTACGCTCGCCACGCGTCACACCTTCCGAAATTACCGGAGGACCTGATGGCGCAGCAGGCTTCGATTCAGATTTTGCCGGAGCAGCTTGCGCTTTTTGTGCATCATCTTTTGTAATACGTCCACCAACACCGGAGCCTTGAACCTGATCAGCGGGAATACCTTTTTCATCAAGAATTTTTCCGGCTGCTGGTGACGGGTGTCCTGCTGCGTAAGAGGTGTTGCCCTGAGCAGTTGTTGCGGCTGGCGCTGATGACTCCGTTTTCGCTGGAGACGGTGCAGCACCACCTTCCATAATTTCAATACGACAGATCAGTCCACCAATCGGCAGGGTTGTTTTTTCTTTAGCAACAATTCTTAAGATACCGGTTGCCTCTGCAGGCAATTCGAACGTTGCTTTGTCAGATTCAACTTCTGCGATGATATCATCCGTCTTCACGAAGTCGCCATCTTTTTTCAACCAGGTTGAGATGGTCACTTCAGTTATCGACTCGCCCACCGCAGGCACTTTCATTTCTTTGACGCCACCGGTTGCTTTCGGTACCGATGATGGAGCCGGAGTTGCAGCAGGTGCGGCAGAGGCAGCTTTCGTTTCAGTTTTTGCAGGAGCTGCAGCCGCCTGGCCGTTCGGTTCTATTTCACAGATCACCTCCCCGATAGGTACCGTTTCTCCTTTTTGTTTCACAATTTTAAGAACACCCGGGCTCTGTGCCGTCAGCTCAAATGTTGCCTTGTCGGATTCCAGTTCGGCAATAACTTCGTCAAGCTTGACAACGTCACCATCTTTCTTCAACCAATTGGCAATTGTTACTTCGGAAATGGACTCGCCCACTGCGGGGACTTTAATCTGGATTCCCATTGAAATTTTATTTTTTTGGTTTGATGTTTATTTCATTTCCAGCGCTCAGATCCCGAGCGCCTGATTTACGATCTTCTCCTGTTCTGCTTTGTGCACTTTCGAATACCCGGTTGCAGGTGATGCGCTGGCCTTCCGCGAAACGAACTCGACATCGGCCTTCAGCATTACTCTCGTGATGTATGATGAGTAACCCATGTTCGCGGGCTCTTCCTGTGCCCACACCAGCTGAGCGTTTTTGTATTTTTTGATCAATGCATTCACTTGCTTTTCAGGGAACGGGTGCAGTTGCTCGATACGAACAACGGCTACATCTTTTACTTTTTTCTTCTGCTGCGTTTCAAGCAGATCGTAGTAAACCTTTCCAGTACACAACACCAGACGCTTAACATCTTTTGCTGTCACATTTGCATCGTCAATTACTTCCTGAAAGTTTCCCTCGATAAATTCTTTTACCGGTGAAATCACTGCGGGATGTCTCAGCAACGATTTAGGTGAGAAAACAATGCAAGGTTTTCTGAATGGCCACGTTACCTGTCTTCTCAACAGATGGAAAATATTTGCCGGTGTTGTGGGATTGGCAACGATCATGTTGTACTCAGCCGACAATTGCAAAAATCTTTCAGGGCGACAACTGGAGTGTTCAGGTCCCTGACCTTCGTAACCGTGAGGTAACAACATCACAAGTCCGTTCATGCGCTGCCATTTTGATTCAGCGCTGGAAATGAACTGATCGATCATTACCTGCGCACCATTCACGAAGTCACCGAACTGTGCTTCCCAGATCACCAGTGCGTGAGGAGACGACATGGCATAGCCGTATTCAAAACCAAGCACACCGAATTCAGAAAGCAGTGAGTTGTAGATATGGAATTTCTGTTGACCCTTGTCGATGTTATCCAAACCACAATAAGGTGCGTTTGAATTCATGTCGAAGAAATAGGCGTGACGGTGCGAGAACGTTCCGCGCTTCACATCCTGGCCTGACATTCTCACCGGTGTTCCTTCTGAAAGCAGTGAACCATAAGCAAGGAGTTCGGCTTCCGCCCATCCTAAAACTTTGTCTTCGAAGAAAGCTGTCTGGCGATCTTTCAAAAGCTTTTCGATCTGTTTGATCGGTTTGAAGTTTTCAGGAATGGTTGTCAGTGCTTTTCCAACTTTATCAATTGTACTTTGCTTGATACCTGTCTTCGGTGATTCATTGAAATCATCCGGGGTCGCTTTGCGCATCTTCTCCCATTCCGCTTCGATCTTCTGTGCTTTGTAAGGAAGAGGTTTCTGCTTCACTTCATTCAATCGGTCCTGAAGCTGATTGCGGAAACTCTTGTCCATTTCATCTGCAAGAGCAGCATCAACATCGCCTCTTTCCACGAGCTTCTTCACATAGACTTCGCGGGGATTCGGGTGCTTCGCGATCAGGTTGTAGAGTTTCGGCTGTGTGAATTTCGGCTCATCACTTTCATTGTGTCCATGTCTGCGATAACACAACATGTCGATGAAAATATCTTTTCCGAATTTCTGCCTGTATTCAACGGCAAGGTTTGCAACGAAGTTTACTGCTTCAGCATCATCACCATTGACGTGCAGTACAGGCGCATCAACAATCTTTGCAATATCTGTGCAGTAAATACTTGTTCTGGCATCATCGTAGTCAGTTGTGAAACCCACCTGGTTGTTGATCACAAAGTGAATCGTTCCACCGGTCGTATATCCGGGAAGGCCGGACATTTGCACACATTCATAGACGATTCCCTGTCCTGCAACAGCGGCATCACCGTGAATCAGGAGCGCCATGGCAGAATTGAGCTGCTCTTTATATTCGTCATCGATCTGTCCGCGGGTATAACCGAGCACCAATGGATCGACTGCTTCAAGATGCGAAGGGTTTGGCGTCAGCTTCACATAGATCTTTTTGCCTGAGGGCGATGTAATGTGTGATGCGTAGCCCAGGTGATACTTCACGTCACCATCACCCATTGTAAGATCAGGATTGACGTTTCCTTCAAATTCCGTGAAGATCTGCTCGTAAGTCTTTCCTAAAATATTCGAGAGCACATTCAAACGTCCACGGTGAGCCATACCGATGACTACTTCCTTCACATCCAGCTCTGCTGACTTATTGATGATCGTTTGAAGCGCGGGAATTGTGTTTTCTCCGCCTTCCAACGAAAATCTTTTCTGTCCCAGGAACTTTGTATGAAGGAAGTTTTCGAAAACTACTGCTTCGTTCAACTTCCCGAGAATTCTTTTCTTTTCATCGCCGCTCGGATTGTAGGCGACATACTCTTTTTCAATTTTCTGGAAGAACCATTTCCTGACATCATCGTCCTGGATGAAATTGTATTCGAAACCGATTGTTCCATGATAGAGAAACTTCAGTCTTTCAATGATCTTGCGTAAAGTTGTGCGCGGCATGCTAATCTCAGCAGCCACATCGAACTCCGTGTCTAGATCGGCATCGGTCAATCCAACACTTTTGTGATCGAACTGAACGTTGTGATTTCTGCGTTCGCGTACGGGGTTGGTCTTTGAAACAAGATGACCGAACGAGCGATAAGCAAAGATCAGATTGCGGACCTGCGTTTCTTTGATCGTTTTCGGATCATCCGTCCCGTGACCGTTTTCTCCATAACGCTGCACGGAAAAGTCATAGCCTTCGAAGAATTTCTGCCAAGTCAGATCTACAGAAGAAGGCTCCTTCTTATAGTTCTGATAGAGTTGGTCCACATAACCAACGTCTGCGTTGCTGATGTATGAATATTTGTCCATGATTTTGTGAAAGCCACCAAATGTAGGAAAGGGGGTGGAGTTGTAAAAATCGCGTAAACGAGTATACGATTACATGCTCTTAGCTAGACGCTTAGCGTGTTTGGCTGCGAGCTTTTAGCTGCGAGCTGCGAGCCGTTTGGCGCTATAGAAAGATTGGCGCTATGCTTGCCCGGAAAAATCTTAATTCTGAATAAAAACTGCTAAATCGAGGTAGAAACTGCATTCTCGAAGCTCGAAGCTCGTGGCTCGCGGCTTCCACAGCACAATCTCCAATCAGCGCCTTGCCAAATCGACCCAAATCGCTAAATTTGCACCCTTTAATTAACGGACGAGTTCCACAAATTATCAAAAAATGGTAAAAATCAGACTGGCCCGCAGAGGCCGCAAGAAACTGGCAATGTTCGATGTAGTCGTAACCGATGCCAGAGCACCACGTGATGGTCGCTTTATTGAAAAGATCGGGACCTACAATCCCCTCACAAACCCTGCCTCAATCGTTCTGAACAACGACAAAGCCTTCGATTGGCTGATGAAAGGTGCACAACCTTCTGACACAGTTAAGGCAATGCTGTCTTACCGCGGCATTATGATGAAGAAACATCTTCAGATCGGTGTGATCAAAGGCGCGTTGACACAAGAGCAAGCCGACAAAAAGCTGGCTGACTGGATGACTTCGAAGGAGAACAAGATCCAGGCGAAGAAAGACAAACTTTCTCAAAGCAAACAAGCTCGGGCCAAAGCTCGTAAAGAAGCCGAGACAAAAGTTAAAGAAGCTCGTGCTGAAGCTATCCGCAAAAAGCAACAAGTTGCTGCTGAAGCTGCTCAGGCCGCTCCGGCTGCCGCAGAAGGCGAAGCACCAGCTGCTGAAAACGTAGAAGCTCAGGGATAATTTTCTCGCAGATTTTTCAAATGCCAATACGTTAGATCGTGTTGGCATTTTTACTTTTAAATCATGGACATCAACACTGCGTACAAGATCGGATACATCCTTCGACCTCACGGTTTGAAAGGTGAAGTCACGGTATCGCTTGATGCAGAAGCACCGGAAAACCTGAACGAGGTCGATACGATCTTTATCGAACTCAATAGGCAGTTAGTCCCTCATTTCGTTGAATCTATTTCCATCAAGGGCGACAAAGCGTACGTTAAGTTCGAAGATGCTACAACGCCTGAAGCTGCCAAAGCCATCAGCAAGTCGGCACTATATCTTCCCAAATCAAGCCGGCCGAAAGCGGGGCGAGGTGAATTTTATGACGATGACAGATTTGGAGCTCGGAAACATCGGCAAAGTAATCGAGGTGACTTCGGCAGGGCCGAACAAATTGTTATCAGTCGATCACGATGGCACTGAAGTTCTTATCCCGATCAACAGTCCATTCATCAAAAGCATCAACAAGAGCAAAAAAACGATTACCGTTGAACTACCGGACGGGTTCCTCGACATCTGAGTGCGAACTAAAATATTTTACAGCGCGGATTGGTTTTCCTTCGGTAGTCATACCTTCAACAACGATGGTAAAAACAGGATGGTCATCGTGCCATTCAAATGAAACACGAGACCTGCCGCTATCATCAATGATCACGTCCGGATTCCAATAGACAGTTGAGCCTTTCAGTTCTTTCCACGGAGATGGTGAAGGTGGAAATTCATGCTGTTGACTATATCCGCAGAGTTTTATCGTTTGAAAATCCTTCAAATTGAATTTGTTCATATCGCCATCCCCGGACGTCACAGTATATATTGCAATGATACCGTTACCCGCAGCGCCAAAGACCCTTCCTCCTCCTCCGTTGGGTTTGAAAATCTCGATGCGATCAACTTCTGAAGGACGAATCTCAAGAAATCGCTTGGCTTTATACCCTAACGGCCCGGCTATGGGCATTCCATCTATGTACAAGCTTACTTCCGTTGAATAATATTCTTGGTTGGACAAAAATTGGATCGAACGACTGAACTTCAGCAGGTATACCACTTTTCCTTCAAACGTAATCGGAACAAGCTGAAGGCCCGTGATCAATCCTCGTAGTGTATTCCGGTTGTCTGCTGAAATGGCCTGGCGGTCCAGCACTACATCCACAGAACCCAATCTCGATTTCGACTCGTGATCGATTCGCTTTCCTTCGATGGTCACTTCTTGCAAGGTAGTGCTGCCGATCGTGTCGAGCAGGATGTTTTCTCGGACCTGTGAAGAAGGCCGTGTTTTCATGCCGTCAACATTTTTTGGCGGAATGAATTTATCGGCATCTTGTTGCTCTATCACAATTCGGCCGATTTTCCCTTTTAAAGTTTTGCCTTGAAAATGAAATTCACTACTGTCATAAAAGAATAGGTCATCCAATCGGAAACTTCCATCGAGAAAAGTATGGGCAGCATAAAAGTCGGCCAGGCCCGAATGAACCACAGTGATCCGTCCTGTCTCGGGCTTGCCTTTCAGATTGAGTAATCTCCCTTGAAAATTCAAGCCCCGTTCAACCTGATATTTATTGAGGCTTGTGGGTTGCCCAGACAACTTATCATCAAGTCGTGAAAAATCCGAAACCGGAACTATTCCATTTACTACGGAAACACTGACATTGGCCCCATTGAACTTTTCCGGCTCATCGAGCGAGATATCCATTTCAAATTTCCCGGCTGATGATTTCGTCTGTAAAAAAATTCCTGAGCGCACGTCAGCAACTTGAATTCGATCATCTGCTTCCTGCGTTAAAGGCAAAATCCAGAATGATCGCACAGCCGTGTAATCTTGCCCGAAATTGAGCGACCACATCGTGTAAGCGCGAAGGAAATATTTTCCTGGAGGAACTGATGCACGGAGCGCAACATCGCCAAATGACATCGCGCGCTGAATCGGAAACAGATTGTGTGAAAAGAAAGAGCCATCTTCG
This sequence comes from uncultured Chryseosolibacter sp., assembly GCA_966080355.1. GTDB lineage: Bacteria > Bacteroidota > Bacteroidia > Cytophagales > Cyclobacteriaceae > Chryseosolibacter. The sequence goes on along the minus strand of CBHROW010000004.1, from coordinate 17,967 downwards.
CGATAGATCTCCACATGCAACACACGACTGAGCGAGTCGGCAAGTTCGGGACGCGGATACTGAAAGAAACTTTTGAACCATATCCTTTCTCCCGGGAAATAAAAAAATTTGTCAGTTTGCAGCTCTACCTTTTCCGGCACCGTGAGATTGAAAACGCGAACATTTTTCACAGCTTCTTTTTTATCCGGGGAATAATCTCTCGGGAGCGCTTCGCCAACCTTCGTCTTGCTCATCTCGCCAAGTCTAATCATTCCGGTGGGGTTCATGATCGCTCCGGCTTCGTTAACCAGGTATGCGTGTGTGTTCTCGATCCAGCTCACGCTGTGCATAACATCTTTGTAGACAACGGCTGGCGATCTTCGCTTGCGGAAATGAACTTCAACAAGGCTCGGGAGCGTGATCATATAATATCCCGGTTGATTTGCTTTCTTGACAATAGTAGTGGGATCTAGTTCCTGAAGTCGCGAAGGAAAATTTCCTGAGAAGAAGGCCTCGCGCTCCATCGGTGCCGGGTGTTTGAGATCTTTGTAGATCTTGAAGCCTTCTGCTTCGGTTGTTCCATCAATGATAGATTTGAACAAATGCATCACCGAGCCGTGATATGCCTCGTCACGTCTCTTTGCCCACTGCTCGGCAAGCTTCGGGTCTGGTGTGTTCATTTCGCGGTAGCGTGCGTTGCCTTCGATAAGATATTCGTTGGGTGTCGATGAAAAATGCTGAAGTGTGTAGACGATGTCGTAGCCCAGATATTCGTTTTGTATTTCCAATGGTTGCCCTGCGGTGGCATTGAGCGTTTCGCCTGCCTGACTAAACTCGAGCACCCAGGGATTGTTGATGTGACACAACTTAAGGACGGATTTACCCAAAAATGCTTCATTAAATTTCGTCAGTTGAGCTTCCCAGCGTTCATCTTTCTTGTCGCTAACAACAACTTCCTTAAGATCAATCGGGAGCAATTTGATGGTGACGGGTTCTGAAAAATTGTAGCGCTCATTCACCTTGAGCTTGTACTCCTTGTGTCCCACAAATGAAAAAATGATCTCAGCTTCGCCTGGTGGAATTTTATCGAGCGTGAAAGCGCCATCCTCCCCTGCAGTTGTTCCGATGGTTGTAAAATTCACGTAGATGTTGGCAAACGCGAGCGGCTCCCGACTATTTGCATCAACGATCACTCCCTTGAGTGTTTGCTGAGCTATCGCTGGAAGGCAGCATGTGATCGCGAGAAGAAAGAATGAATTTCGGAATGTGCGCATGGAATCAGGCCCTGCCTGTTAAATTTACGGAACGATTCTTACGAAGCAATCCATGCACATCGATATCATTACCTGTTTGCCGAGGCTCATCGAAAGTCCCTTTTCGGATTCCATTCTCAAACGCGCACAAAACAAAGGACTCGTTGAGGTCAACATTATCGATCTGCGGACTTATTCCAACGACAAACACAAATCAGTTGACGATTATGCCTACGGTGGCGGAGCGGGAATGGTGATGATGATCGAGCCGATCGATCGCTGCATTCAGCAGCTTAGATCCAAACGCAGCTACGATGATATTATTTACATGAGTCCGGATGGCGAGCTGCTCACGCAATCGCTAGCCAATGGATTGAGTTTGAAAAAGAATTTGATCCTGCTGTGTGGTCATTACAAAGGCGTGGATGAGCGTGTACGCGAGCATTTGATCACGCGGGAGATCAGCATTGGCAATTATGTGTTATCCGGTGGCGAGCTGGCGGCAGCTGTTGTTGCCGATGCGATCGTGCGCTTAATTCCAGGAGTGTTGTCTGATGAAACTTCCGCCCTCAGCGATTCTTTTCAAGATAATCTTGTTGCTCCGCCCGTATACACGCGACCGGCAGAATATAATGGATGGAAAGTACCGGATATATTGATGTCAGGGCATGAAGCGAAGATCGACCAATGGCGTCATGAAAGATCGATCGAGCGGACGAAGAAAAGAAGGCCAGGAATGATTGAAGATTAGCTACATTACCTGAAGTGACGTGTATCTGCGAATTGCATCGAAATCTTTGTCATTGTGCAACAGCTTTACTCCGAACATGATTGCGAACCATGCAATCACACAATCATTGCTCGAGCGCATGGTTACGCCTTTCTTTCTTAAGAATCGATAAAGGTCTGCCGATTCGACTGCCAGCGTAATGGAGTCGGCAGTCAGTATCTCAAGATCCAACAAATACTTTTTCGTCTTCTGGTAATCGTTGTCGTTCCTTATACCTTGAAGTACCTCGTGAACAACGGGGAAGCAAGTGCAAATCTGGGCTGCCGTTAAGCAAGAATTCATCTTTTCAACATGCGGGCCGGAATAACCGTTGAGAAAGTCAATCCATACCGAAGTATCAACTATAACACGATCCATGTGTTATATCGATCTCATCTCGTCAAGATTTCCTTCCCAACGAACTTTGCCAGCCAGTTCAAGCAATCTGCGTTGCTTCAAAATCCTAATGTATGTATCAAGCGCTTGCTCAACCACGTCCTTTTTCGATTTGGCGCTGCTTAGTTTCAATGCCTCATCCATTAGTTTATCGCTGATATCGATATTTGTTCTCATGTCATTCAGTCTATACACATAAATATATCGATTTATACACATTTCAGTGAGAAATAATGAGTTTTTTTAGTTCCTGGCCGTTGTTTGATGATACCTCTTTCCTATATTTGCAGTCCAATTTTTAAAGCATACGAGTTATGGCCGATCTAATTAAAGTTGTTGAGCAGGAATTCGCGAAAGTTCGCCAGTCAATTCCCGACTTCAAGCCTGGTGACACGATCAACGTTCACGTGAAGATCAAGGAAGGAAACAAAGAACGCGTTCAGCAATTCCAGGGAACGGTCATCCAACGCAGAGGCAAAGGAACCAACGGTGAATCTTTTACGGTAAGAAAAGTTTCTAATGGTGTAGGTGTTGAGCGTATCTTCCCGATCGTATCGCCTTCGATCGACAAAATTGAAATTGTAAAAGAAGGTAAAGTGAGACGCGCAAAACTTTACTATATGAAAGGCCGTCAGGGTAAGTCAGCTCGCATCAAGGAAAAAATTTAATCGTACTTCGATATTTTCGAAAGCCATCTTGTGAAAATGCAGGATGGCTTTTTTGGTTTTTATGGCCTTCAAACAGCCGCTAAATCGTTTGAAATTGATGGTAAAAACAGCCTTTTTCGCCCGTTAGCATACTATCAAATAATTAATAACTTTGTCACCTCCTTAACAAACCAAAGCATATTAATTCTATGGGAAGAAATGTTGCAGAGCTGCTGGGAAAAGACGCAGAATTTCTGTTGAAACACCAGAGCAAAACAGTATCAAAAAATAACCTTCATCTGCCCGGTCCAGATTTCGTTGACCGGATCTTCGTTCCCACGAACAGAAATACACAAGTACTTCGCAGCCTCCAAACCCTTTTTGGAACCGGAAGACTTGCCAACACCGGTTACGTTTCTATCCTTCCTATTGACCAGGGAATCGAACACAGTGCGGGAGCATCGTTCGCAAAAAACCCGATCTACTTCGATCCTGAAAATATCGTGAAGCTGGCTATCGAAGCCGGCTGCAACGGTGTAGCAACCACCTTTGGCGCTCTTGCGATGGTGTCGAGAAAATATGCGCACAAGATTCCGTTCATTGTGAAGATCAATCACAACGAATTGCTCACGTATCCGAACAAAGCAGAGCAGATCATGTTCGGATCAGTGGAAGATGCCTGGAACCTTGGCGCGATGGCGGTAGGTGCTACCATCTATTTTGGTTCGGAAGATTCAACACGACAAATCGTTGAAGTATCACAGGCTTTCGAGCGTGCTCATGAACTTGGGATGGCAACAATCCTCTGGTGCTACACACGCAACAGTGCATTCAAGAAAGACGGAAAAGATTATCACGTGTCTGCCGATCTGACGGGTCAGGCAAACCACCTTGGTGTTACGATTCAGGCAGATATCATCAAACAAAAGCTTGCCGAAAACAACGGTGGCTATAAAGCATTGAACACAGGTGGAAGCAGCTACGGTAAACTCGATGAAAGAATTTACACGGAGCTTACCTCCGATCACCCGATCGATCTTTGCCGCTATCAGGTTCTCAATTGCTTCAATGGCCGCGCAGGCTTGATCAACTCAGGTGGAGAATCGAAGGGTGCAAGTGACCTTGCGGATGCTGTTCGCACAGCTGTAATCAATAAACGCGCTGGCGGAATGGGCTTGATCTCAGGAAGAAAAGCATTCCAGCGCCCGATGAAAGAAGGTGTTGAAATTCTGAACGCAATTCAGGACGTGTACCTCGACAAGTCGGTTGACATTGCTTAGTTTCTAATTTATGATTTCTGATTCCTGATTGGTGATCGATCCGGAATCAGAAATTGATTTTGATCTGATAGTCTTATTGTGATTTGATAATTGGGAATTGATTATTTAAAATCTCAAATCAGAAATCTTAAATCTTAAATCAATTTATGTCTTGGTTCAAACGCAGTGATAAAGGAATTCTGACACCGACAGAGGCGAAGCGCGAAGTTCCCGATGGATTGTGGTTCAAGTCACCTGCCGGAAAAATCGTTCACACACGTGAGTTGAAGAACAACGCTTATGTGGTTCCCGAAGAAGAGTATCACGTTCGAATCGGGTCAGCGGAGTATTTTGAAGTTCTGTTCGACAATAACAAGTTCACCGAGCTCGATGCAAACATGGAGTCAGCAGACCCATTGAAATTCAAAGACACAAAACCCTATCCGAAGCGCATCAAGGAAACGCAAGCCAAGTCCGGATTGAAAGATGCGGCTCGCACTGCCTACGGAAAGATGAATGGTATCGATATCGTTGTGGCGTGCATGGACTTCAGTTTCATCGGAGGATCGATGGGTTCTGTGGTGGGTGAAAAAATTGCCCGCGCCATGGATCACAGCCTGAAAAATAACAAACCTTTCCTGATGATCTCACGCTCAGGAGGAGCACGCATGATGGAAGCCGGATTATCGCTTATGCAAATGGCAAAGACGTCCGCTAAGATTGCACTTCTCGATCAGGCCAAGATCCCGTACATCTCTTTACTGACCGATCCAACCACAGGTGGCGTTACAGCATCTTATGCAATGCTTGGTGATTTCAACATTGCCGAACCCGGTTCACTTATCGGTTTTGCTGGACCTCGTGTTATTCGCGAGACCATCGGTAAAGACCTTCCTAAGGGTTTTCAAAGTGCAGAATTCGTCCTCGAACATGGCTTCCTTGACTTTATTGTCGATCGCAGAAATCTCAAGAGCAGGCTGACGATGCTGCTGGAGATGCTGAAGAATTAACGATCCTTATTTGGGCAATGTAGCGAACTTCAGTTGTTTCGCTGCGGCAATGAGAAATTCTGACGTCACATTGTCTCCGGAAATAACAATGAGAAATCGGTTATTAGCGTTGATGCTGAGTTGCCCCGATTTCTTCTTTTTGTCATACGACTGCCAGGCAGGCATTTCACCAACTGCGGTGCGCCTGATCAATTGAAATTCATCATCAACTTCCGGCACTGTCCATGCCTGAGTGTATTTTTCAAATAGTGCGGGACTGTTCTTACAATCCATCACCATCACCGAAAGCGTACGTTTATCGTTTTTATAATTTTTAGAAGAGAGCACATAAGAGCGCCCTTCCGCCCGTGAGGTGGTTGTAACTGCTGATCCATCAACCTCATATTCGCCAAATGAGGCCGGGAGAAATGCTTCAAGGTTTTTTTCCTCAGCGGATTGCATTTGGGCATTGGCAGCATGTGCAATAATTAAAAAGAAGATCACGACTAGCTTTCTCATATCATGGGAATTGCTCCGGATGTAAAACCGCGAAAATGTTTTTTAATTCTTCAAGCGTCAATGCTTCACTTTCGAGACTGAGCATGAATCGATTGTGAATAGAAGCCACCAGTTGGGCATGATTGTTCCTTATGTCGAACATCTCCCAGCGTGATCCGAATTCCATTTCAGTTTTTCGAAATATCAGCGTATCGGATTCGATCTGATGCATTTCGCTCCACTTTCGCGCGGTTTGTGTCAGCATGATCTCAGCGTTGATGTAGTCGAACAACAACGCCTTGATTTGTTTTTTCCGATCTACAAAAACACGTTCGGCCAACGAGTATGAAATGGTACCGAGCGCAAATTCTGTGGCCTTGGAATTCTTTGTTACAAATCCCTTCAGCCGTTGTGGCAGAAGTCTGTTAATTTCACCGGGAGTCATTGGCTTTTTCTGCGCAGCACACATGATTGCTGCACACAGAAAAAAAATCAACGATCCGCTGTGTTTGGTCATGATGTTCGAAATTCCTTCACGGTATCGATAAAGCACTTCACTTTGTCGACTTCGGTATCAGGATAAAGGCCATGACCAAGGTTAGCGATATGCCTTGTTCCTGCGAAGGCCTTGAGCATGGTTTGCGTTTCCTTCCGAACCTGATCGACCGTACCATAAAGCGCACAAGGATCCAGGTTGCCTTGCAATACCTTATCGGGGAGAAGTTTGCGTGACTCATCGATACGCATATTCCAATCCAATCCCACAACATTGCAATTGATCTTGTTCATGTTTTCCCGCGCGAAAAATGCGCCTTTCGCGAAAACGATCTTCGGAACTTCGTTGATAGCATCGCATATTTTTGAAATATATCTGAGAGAAAACTCCTCATACTGATCGGGGCCGAGAATACCTGCCCACGAGTCGAAGATCTGAATGATGTTGGCTCCTGCCTGTATCTGACCACGTAAGTAGTTGATGGTGCTTTGCGTGATCATTTCGAGGAGTTGATGAGACAATGCGGGTTCGCGATACAGCATTTTTTTTGCTTCACTGAACGTTTTGCTTCCTCGTCCCTCGATCATGTAGGAGAAAATCGTCCATGGTGCACCAGCAAATCCGATCAGGGGAACTCTGTCATTGAGCGCGCGCTTGGTCAGGCGGATGGCATCAAGTACATAATTTAATTCAGCGGCATGTGCGACATGTAAGTTCTTCAAGTCACTCGCAGAAGTTATTCTTTTGGGAAATACCGGGCCTTTTTTTTCCTCCATCTCATAGTTCAAACCCATTGCTTCAGGAATGACGAGGATATCTGAAAAAATTATTGCGGCATCTACGCCAAGAATATCCACTGGCTGAATGGTGACTTCAGTGGCGAGTTCAGGAGTCTTAACGAGGGTTTTAAAATCCTTCGCGTGCTCTCTTACTCTTCGATACTCAGGAAGAATCCTGCCAGCCTGCCGCATCAGCCATACGGGTGTGCGTTCAGTTTTTTCCCCACGTGCGGTTCGCAACAGGAGATCGTCTTTCAATTGCATGCGCAAAGATGTTGCGAAAAAAGAAAAACCCCAAGATGTAAATCCCGGGGTTTATTCATGATGTGATTAAATATTATTCGTTTCGTGTCATCAGCGCGTTAGTCTGCAATTCCGTTGCGGGAATCGGCCAAACATAAGCTGCGCTGGTTGGTGCAACTGCGGGCACAGCTCCTTTAGCCGGGAAACTAAGGTTCAGACGCATGATATCGCTATTACGGAGGCCTTCGCCTACGAACTCGATTCTTCGCTCGAATAAGATGTCATCAATTAATGCTGCGTTGTCGGCTGGCGCCCAGGTAAACGATGCATCGGCTCTTTTGCGAACTGCGTTCAATAAGGCGAGTGCGCGGGCGTCAACACCTCCGTTTACGCGCGCGAGAGCTTCTGAAAGGTTCAGCAAGACTTCAGACCATCTCATGACGTGTGCTTTATCGAGGTAAGGAGTTCCAGATGGATACTTGCCAAGATAAGTTGTTGTTCCGGTGCCGACAGTATAAAAGAAACCTCTGCGCGCATCGGTTGCCGGGAAGTTTGCATTAGCTGCAATGATACCGGCAGGATTCAGCGAATATTCACCACCACCGGCATTAGGTGCGCTCGAACCACTAGCCCGATAGTAGAATCCGAGTTGGTTCTGAGTGCCAGGAGTGTTCTGGGCAGTGAAAGGAAATCCTAAAATTGTTTCTGCAGTTTCCTGAGGAGCAGCAAACACGTTGGTAATGTTAGTCTGCAGCGCATGAGGCACACCTGAAGTCGCAGTGAATGGAGCAGATGCAGGAACGATCTTGTTGGCTTCACTGATCACTTTAGCATAATCTCCCTTGGTCAAATACACGCGGGTTTTCAAAGCGATGGCTGCATTCTTGTGCGCGCGCGTGGTGCGGAGCGTTGCGTTTCCATAGGTCAGCGGAAGATTTGCTTCAGCGTAGTCGAGGTCTGCAATAATCTGATCATAGACTTCAGCAACGGTGCTTCTCGCCAGATCATTGTTAAACATTCCCTTTTCGCCCAGTAATCTCAGCGGCAAGCCTGGACGGCTTCCATTGCCATCCGCATATGCCCTCGCGTAAAACTGCAAGAGGCCATGGTAGCACAATGCCCGGAGGAATCTCGCTTCCGCACGGTAATTGACCGCAGTGGCGGTAGGATAGTTCGGATCGACCTGAAGGAAAATAGCATCTGAAAACTTCGCTTCGTTGGCATCCATTCCATCGAGGAACACATTGATTTGGTTGATCGCGTTATATGCGGCATCCCACATATTCACGACATCATTTTGAGAATTCTCTGTGAGCGTCTGTTGCCAAACGAGGTAACCAGTCACACCGTTGGTGGTGCGGTTGATAAAATCTTCAGCACGGATATCACCGTATATCTGATAACGGCCACCGAAAAAGTTTCCAGCCTTAACCTGTGTATACATGTTGTTCACCTGAAGCTCAACACGGGTCGGTGTATCGAATACAACTTTTTCAGAAAATTGATTTTTAGGAATCGGATCGAGCAGATCGGTCTGGCAGGAAAACATTCCCACTGCAAATACACCCAATGTAAGTGCAGACTTAGATTTTATTGTCTTTAATAATTTCATGATTTCAGTGATTAAAAGCCCAGATTCAAACCAAGCGTAAACGTGCGTGCTTGTCCTACAGAGTTCCTGTCGACACCGGCACCCGTGGCTGAGTTACCATTTGCAGAAACTTCCGGATCGATACCAGTGTACTTGGTGATCAGGAATGCATTCTGTACCTGGCCGTAAATACGTGCATTGGAGATTTTCAGCTTATCAAGCAGTGCTCGCGGGATTGTGTATCCGAGGCTCACATTTCTCAAACGCACGAAGTCACCCTTCTCAACATTCTCGGAAATAACCAGTGCAGAACCATTGGTCACGTTGTCGCCATATACAATGCGAGGGAATGATGTGCTGTGATTTTCAGGAGTCCAACGGTTAAGTACATCAGTGTGGTTGTTCCAGAAACGCTGGTCGCGCAATCCGGCCTTAGTACCATTGTAGATATAATTTCCGCCCTGGAACTGGAAGAAGAAATTGAGGTCAAATGCCTTATAACGCAAGGTGTTCTCAAATCCACCGTACCACTTAGGAAGCGTTGGACCGTAGATCTTGCCATCGGCCAATTGGTTGGGTGCTGTTGCTGGAGATCCGTCTTCGACATTTGTCCAGCCAGTGCCCTGGTGATCGTATTGAACAATAGTCCCGTCAGCTTTTCTGAACATTCTTCTTCCATTGTCAGGATTTACGCCAACGCTTTCAACGGCTAACAGATAACCTACAGACTGTCCCACCGAAGTATAGTTCACGGTCTCGAGTCCAAGCGTTGTATTAGGGATCCGCGCGTTTTCCGCATTCAACGTGAGCACCTCGTTCTTTAAAGTTGTGATGTTCGCATTAATCGTCCAATTGAAGCTTCCTTTGTCGATAGCTACATATTTCGCGCTGAATTCAAAACCGGTGTTTTGCATTGAGCCTACGTTAGCAAAAATCGCATCGCCAGGAATACCCTTTGAAGGAGCTTGCGGCACGTTCAGGATCAAACCATCAACGAGGTTTTTATAATATGCGAATTCACCCGAAAGTTTGTCATTGAATAAACCGAACATGAAACCAACATCGGTCTTCTTACTGGTCTCCCATGATAAAAGAGAATTACCCGCCTGATTGAAGTTGAGCGTGGCAACTGCTCCGTACAAACCAGAGTTGTACAGGTTGAGTGAACCGAAGTCATCAGCACCGAGTGCGTTACCCACTTCACCATAGCTAGCTTTCACTTTGAAGAAGTTGATGTTGCTGAGGATCGAATTGTTCTTCCAGAATTCTTCTTCAGAGATTGAATACCCTACAGCCGCACCATAGAAGTTACCATATTTCTGTGCCCACGCTGAATATCCGTCTCTGCGCGCATTCAGTGACACGAAATACTTCTTGTTAAAGTCGTAGTTCAAACGTCCGAAATAAGAAACCAAATAGTTCTCTGACTGCAGGTTTCCACTAACGGCAATGTTGGTATAGTTACCCTGGTAGGTTTCGAAGAAGTTATCGGCCAGCGTGGTGCGGCTAGCTCCCCAACGATCAGTTTTGGTGTACTGTTGTTCACCACCAACCAATACAGAAAGATTATGCTTGTCGGCAAATGTCTTGTCGTATTGGATTGTGTTTTGCCAGTTCCAGCGTTTGTTCGTACGATACACGTTTGTTGCCGAACCTCCCGTTGAATAACCATCGCCACCCAGACTAGTCTGGAAAGAAATATCCTCGAAAGAGATGTTGTTAATGCCGTACAAGGTCTTTGCAGTCAAGCCCTTTATTGGCTGCCACATGGCGTAAACATCACCTTGAACCTGATTGCTTTCTGAAGTGAATGTGTTCTTATCGAGGATCAAGACTGGATTGTAATAGCCCGGAGCTAGTCCTGCCCCACCGGTGCCGGTAGGGTTGATGTTTGCACCGGTGCCAAGGCCTGCACCGCTCACATTATATGTTCCGTCAAGGTTGTACGGACTAACGTTAGGAGGCAACACAAGGGGAAGACGTCCAAGACCAGCAGTGCTGAACGCTGCACCAGGAAGTGATCCGGTGCTAGGCGCTGAATTAAATACGTTAGCATATGACATGTTCACGCCAACGGTGAAATTCTCGAACACTTTGTGATCAAGGTTAAGGCGAAGCGCGGTACGATTGAAGTCGTTGCGCTTCAACATTCCTTCCTGGCCTGTATAGCTAAGTGATGTATAGAATTTTGTTTTATCAGTACCGCCTGAGAAACTCAAGCTGTTTGAGTGAGAAAAGCCGGTCCGGTAAACATAATCATACCATTTTGTATCAACCAGATTTCCGTTGGCATCATAGCTTGGCAGGAAACCTTCAACAGCCGCACCACCAGTGTTTTGATTGAGGTTTCTCACCGCTTCGTTCTTGATATCCATGTATTGCTGCGCATTCAGCATGTCGAACAAGCGGAATGGTTTTGTCCATCCAACCCATGAATCCAGTGTGATCTTCGATTTACCCTTTTGTCCTTTTTTAGTCGTGATCAGAACAACGCCCGCGCTAGCACGTGAACCGTAGATGGCACTTGCCGAAGCGTCTTTCAACACTTCGATACTTTCAATATCGGCTGGGTTGATGTTACTAAGCGGATTGTTAGGCGCATTATTGGCAGAGTTGTCGCCAGAGTAAGTAGGGATACCGTCAACAACAATGAGCGGGTAAGAGCTCAGGTTGATAGAGTTTACTCCGCGAATGCGAATTACCGGTGGATTGTTCAACACGCCATTGGGTTGAAAGATGTTCACACCGGGAGCGCGTCCACCAAGGGCTTGCTCGAAACTTTGAACTGGTGCGAGCGCGATTTCATCTCCTTTGATTGACGCGATCGAGCCTGACAAGTCGCGCTTGGTCTGCGTTCCGTATCCGACCACAACAACCTCACTCAATTGAGTGATATCGAGTGCGAGGCTGACGTTGATGACAGTACGGTCGCCAATTTCAACTTCTTTCGACTCGAGTCCGATGAACGAGAAAATCAGTGCACCGCCTGACGAAGGGACGTTGACTGAAAAATTTCCGTCTGCATCAGTTGACGTTCCTGAGGTGGTTCCTTTCATGATCACGTTCACTCCGGGTAACGGAGTTCCATCCTCCGTGGATGTTACTTTTCCAGCAACCGTTCGGTCTTGCGCAAATGAGTAAAGCGCAAAGCCTAACGCGAAGCACGTTAGTAGAAACTTCTTCATAAGATTAGGTTTAGGTTAAGAAAAAAATAAAAATCGCAATAGACTAAGTTATAGGGGTATGAGGTAGAAGCAAAGCATACCCCATTTTGATGTATGTAAGGTTGGAAGGGGTTTTGTTCAAAAACGAACGCGTATACGCATTACTGTACCGTTCATATATAGTTTTTTACCGATGCACGCGGTTGTTGGTAAAACAACAAAATTTTTATGAAGTGTAATTTTTTCTGACGAACGGACGGAATCGAAATATGTTGGACCACGTAAGCGCGATTCGAGTCAGGTGAAAGTGATCTAAATATCTATTGATCAATAATTTGAGAAGATCAGCGTGAACAATAACTGCCCACCTGTCAAAGGTAACAGCCTGATAATCTTTAATAAAAGCGCACACTTAAACACAACGTTTTCTATAACCCATTTTTCGGGAGTAGAAAAGGAGACGCACACAAAGTGGCGCCTCCCTTTAGGTTATCAATAGAAATATGCTATTGATAATTTGGATTCAATACTTCAACACTGCCTGCTGCGGGCGGGTTCAGCACTGTTTCGTCAGCTGGAACATCCCAATAATCCATGAAGTCATAGTTAAACATCACGTTGGTATTCACCGCACCAGTGGTGTTCACTACGAGTGTGTTTCCGTAGCTGCCTCCACCTTGTGAAACATCATAAATCCATCCCCAGCGTCTGCTGTCGAAGAACGAAATGCCTCTGAACATCAGGGCAACGCGTCTTTCGCGCACAAGTTCCTGCATTGCCTGCGCCTGGTTCAAGCCTGTGCCGCTGACTGCTGCAAGTCCGGCACCTAGGTAGTCGCGTACATCATCGATGAGGGCAAGTCCTGGATCAATGTTACCCTGACGAATACTGGCTTCCGCCCGCATCAACGCGTTCTCTTCGTAGCTACCCGCTATCAATACTTCTTGTTCTCCGGCATTTGAATTGGCGTAAGTGAAAACACCAGCCTTTCCATTTCCGCCATCAACAATCGACCAGCGGGTGGTATACGTAAAGCTGTTGTTGTACTTCGTGGCGCTGGAAATGTTGTTGGTAAAGCGCTGGTCCCCAGGTTTGAAGTTTTGAACAAAACGTTCGCCTAGTTTCAGTGTTGATCCAATATTATCTCCAGCGGTGTTAACAGCAACATATCCTGCTGACGCTGAAAAGAAATCATTTGCTCCGTTTGTACGACCAGTGAAAACGAAATCTCCTTGCTGAATGCCGTTTGCTGTGAGATTGCTAACGACAGCCCAATCAGACGCTGCCATGTTGCCGGTCGATGCACCGGTGATACTCGCATTGACGTTTCCATTGACGAACGGAGCGAGTTTGTTAAGCAGGATGTTGCGTGCGAGCATCGTGTTGATATTGCGTTTCCACATCGCTTTGGTGAGAACCCCACCATGATCGACCTGACAGTGGGCAGGAATCAGTTTTCCAAGTACTTCCTTGTAATCCGCATCGCTGGTTATCGCATCAAGCGTAGTTGAAGCGAGATTGAAATAGTAATCCGAACGGGCAAGGACTTCATCATGCGGCACATATACGTTGCTGCCAACACCATACTCATCCACGATCACGCCTGCGTAATACATGGTACCTACTTGTTGATACGCAAAACCTTTCCACCAGTACGCCCAAGCCATGAGCGTATTTTTCTTCGACTCCTCATCACCGGTGTAAGTCACTTTGTCAATCAAGCTCAACGTAAAGTTAGCTGCGTTGTTAAGCGCATAGTTTGCAAGCCATTGATAATACAACACATTATTTCCAGCTCCGGTGGCAGCTCGCGAGTTGTAAGTTCGGATGATACCCACTGATGATGAAGACAGGTTGTTCACCTTGGTGCCGTTATCTAAAACGAAATACTGCGGTATACCGATTGTAGTAACTTGGTTGTTAGAAGCATCGGCTCCAAGGAGGTCAGCCATGATCTCCTGATATGCCCACGGCAAGGAGAAGTAGCTGTCACCGAGCCATCCGAGATTATCGGAAAAACCATCGAAGTAAGTCCCACCCTGTGACAAGCGAATTAAATCAGTGTCCTTCTTGATGTTGTTACCTACCGTTGGCGCGTTCGGGTTTTTAACGTCCAGTTCATCTTGGCAGGCATTCAGCGATATTGCCAAAAGCGCGGAGAGAACCAGGACTTTATATTTATTCATTTTCATAGTTTCTTCAGTTAAATGCATTAGAGACCAATGTTCAAACCAACCTGATACGACTTGATATTAGGCAGTGTGCTATGATCGACACCGCGGTCGAATGCAGAGTTGGAAGCACCTGAGCTGATCTCAGGATCGTAGCCAGTATACTTCGTCCATGTCAGGATGTTCCTTCCGGTAAACACCAGTTGAAGCTTTCTGGCGCGTTTCATTTTAAGCGCATTCTCGAGGTTAAACGCCACTGACACGTTTCTCAAGCGAACGAACGAAGCATCTTCCCAGAAGAAGTCTTTGGTTGCATTGTTTCCGGCACCGCTCAAGCTTCCCCAGAGGCCGTAATATGCACTAGACCAGTACGCGGTGTATGCACCGGTCTCGCCATTGATAGTAACCGGTCTTGCGAAATCGCTGTGAATACCATCACGATACATCCACTCTTTCGTCTGGTTGTAAAGGTGATTGCCTTTTACCCAGTCGAACTGGAACGACAGGTTTACCAAATTCCGATAGGTCACGTTGTTGATGAATGACATGTTGAATTTCGGATTCGGATTTCCCAGTGGATATTGCTCATCTGTGAACTGGATCTGGTACGTGCTCTTATCAACTACGTAGCCGTTTACGATTTCATAGTTGCCTTCATTTGCTGGATCGATGTAGCGCGTTCCATCTTGTCTCTTGTAGTCAAGGCTGGTCATTGCCTTATACCCAAACACCTGACCGATCGGGGTACCACCACGAATCACCAACGAAGTACTTCCTGCAAAGGAAGTCTGAATGATGTCTGCGCCTCCCGTGACCTTATCAATGATAGAAATCTGATGACCGAAGTTCGTTGTCAAATCCCATTTCAATTTGGCTGATGAATAAATTGGCAAATTCAACGAGAATTGGATGCCATTGGAGTGCATTTGAACAGCGTTTGTCAAGATCTCAACAGTGCCGTTTGACAGCGGAGCACTTACTGGGAAAATCGCATTGTCTGTTTGACGTTTCCAATAGGTCACAGAACCACCGATGGAGTTGAGCCATGGTGAGTTCTTGATGAGGTCTATCGTGAAGTCTGTTCCGATTTCCAACTCTGCAGACACTTCCACATTCAAATTCGGATTCTTTCCACTCGATTGGGTTGAATACACGACACCGCTTCCGAGGTTAGACTGTGTCAAAACAGGGTATCTGTCGTAAGGGCCTGGCTGAATACCTGCCTTTCCATAAGCGGCCCGCAGCTTGAAATACGGCAGGATGTTTGACAAAGATGAATTAGCAAACAAGTTTATTGGCAGAAGATAACCATCGAAGTGCGGGAAGGTGAACGGTTTGGATCCACCACCAAACGCTGAAGAATAGTCACTTCTGAAACCGGCAGTAACACCACCCCAATCGCCAACATCGATTTTTTGGTTGACGAGGTAACCGTAGGTAATGAACTTCTCAACATAGTCGGAATATATGTGCTGGTCGCTGGTGGCCTGCATGTTGATGGGAGGGCTTAGCGGCAAACCAAGTCCATAAGTGTCATACTCCTTATATGATTTTGCCCTGTGGTCGAATGTTAGCTGTGTGCTGGTCTGGATGGGAAGGCCCATACCAAAATCTTCCTGGAAATCTGTGCGAATGAAAGCAGTTCCAATGAAGTTCTTGAATGTATTGTTGTATTGCCACTCATCGATCTCTCCATTGAAATCAACGGCACGAGGGCCAACGAAATAACCGCGTGACGGATTGTTAACAAGGGTATTTACGTTTTGTGTTTGATTCTGCTCGATCCACCTTGCGTTCTCGTTTCTATAGTTGATACCATACTTCGCGTTCAACTGAATGAATTTATTCACAGCGTAGTCGGCTTCAAAATTCTGGATCACGTCAATTTTGTTATCCAGGCTTTGTGCGTACTGTTTGCGATAATAAGGATTGAAAGAGTTGATGCTCAGGAAGCCGCCACCTTGCTGGTGAACTGCGTAGTCACCATCAGCCGATTTCCAGGTCAGATCGAAGAATGGAGACGTGTTCAAGAATCCATACACACCGCCTACATCTCCGTTGGTGTTACCAAGACCGTAGCGTAAGCCGCCAGCTGCGCCCAAGCCGGGATGCAGATTGTTCTTCGTGTAAACGAGTTGGGTAATAGACCTTATCTTGAATCCTTTGAACAATTCAGTCCCAACATTGGCCGTGAAATTTGTTCTATCGACATGTCCATTTTTCAAGATTGGGCTTAGCGTGTTATTGTTTGATAAAGCCAAAGCAAAATCGGTTTTATCATTACCACCAGAGATGTTCAGGCTGTTGTTCGCAGAATAGCCCGTCTGGAAAACCTGCTTGAAGTGGTCGTGGTACTGGATGTTTCCGGCATAAGGTTGATCGGCTACGTTGCTGAGGTTTTGGATTGCATAGCGAGCAGGTCCGCCAAATTCATATGAAATCCCGTTGAGATTTCCCGCAGCATTGTAGTCGAGCACGGTACCACTACCGTCCACTAATTCGCCATTCGAGTTCGTCAAATAAGGATGCTTGTCAGCTTTCCTAACGTTGCCAATATTGAGGAACTGGTTCTGTGAATAGCTGGATGAAAAGTCGATCATTAATTTACCCGACTTTCCTTTTTTCGTGAACAATTGAATTACGCCATTCGCACCTTGCGCACCATACAGTGTAGCGGATGCAGCGCCCTGAATGACTTCCACATGGTCAATCATGCTCATGTCGATCGAGTTGATGTCGGTGGTTGCCACCTGAATGCCATCAATCATGATCAAGGGTTTAGTACCGCCCTGCACAGTGTTGATACCACGAAGAACGATGTTGGCCTGATCACCAGGGTTGCCGCTGACGGATGAAATTTGAGCGCCCGCGATCTTTCCCACTAGCGCTTGATCGATACTCGCGCTAGGCGTAGCAGGAAGCTTGTCGGATGTCACCGACTCAACTGCGATCGCCAGCTTCTTCTTGTCGGTAGCGACACCAACACCGGTCACCACCACTTCAGAAAGTTGAGTGACATCCAGTGCGAGGTTGACATCAACTGTGGTGCGATCGCCAATGATGACCTCCGATGTGCGAAGGCCGATAAATGAGAAGATCAGACTTCCTCCGTTTGCCGGAACCTGAAGGCTATAAGCGCCATCAGAGTCGGTTGTTGTTCCCGTTACGGTGCCTTTGAGAACAACGCTTACTCCAGGTAAAGGTGTCCCGTCTTCGGCCGAGGTCACCTTACCGGAGACTCCTCGCTCTTGCGCCATCACGGATAGCAATAGCAGCAAGGCAAAGCTTGTCAGTAAAAACTTTTTCATAGGTGTAGGTTAGGTTAATAAAATGTTACTCACCCAATTTAAGGTATTCTTATAAAAACCATTAGGATATTCGGTTATTTATTTGTTTGAATGGGCCATAATTGGGGTGAAAACCAATAAAAAAGGGTCGACCTTTTTGGTCGACCCTTCAATTTCAGGTCAATTCAATCGAAATATTAAGCTTCTGCTAACACAGAAACGAATGACTTATTTTCTCTTCCTTTTTTGAACACAACCACTCCATTGCTCAATGCAAATAGCGTGTGGTCTTTTCCGATACCCACGTTTTGACCAGGATGATGCTTGGTGCCGCGCTGGCGAACGATGATGTTACCGGCAATTACTTTCTGACCGCCATAGACTTTAATACCGAGTCGTGTGGTTTGAGGTTGGCGGCCGGGGGTTTATATTAAATAAACAAATTT
>CBHROW010000003.1:0-44107 GCA_966080355.1 uncultured Chryseosolibacter sp. | reverse complement strand
ATTATCCGGTTTTACTTTTTTGAGAATGTCTGACAGCTGCTTGCCAAGTTCATAGAATTGTAAAGGCGCACGGTTGTCTTCCGAAACAAAAAAAGATAACGTTACATTGAATCCTTCCCCCGCGTAGACTTCATCTTTGTTGGTAGTAAACGCCAGAAACGCATCGTCCTTAATGTCGACAAACTCCGCTTCATTTTTTCCGAAAAACTCATCAGCGGGGCTTCGGTCGAACAGGCTTTTAAACGGGTCTCGCTGCTGCTGAACCGCGGGGCCGACCTTCACCTTCTTACCCGCGATCTTGATCGGCTTGTCGTTCACTTTCATGGTGAATGATGGAACTGTGATCGTACCTTGTTTTAACGGCAAGTAGCTCATGATCACACTTTGCGAAGATGAGACCTGGCCGTTAATGATATTTGTTGTCGATTGGGTAGACGTTCCGCGTTTGCGAAAACCTTCTATATCAGGAAAGTTGTCATAGCTCTTGAGCCGATCGTTCTGGACGGTGACTGTGATGGTCCAATTTTGATTTTCACCGATTTCATCCGGCCCGAGTGTGATCTGAACATTCTGCGCCTGTGCCTGAAGCGGCCATGTCGCTATCGAAAAAACTAACAGCAGTAAAATTTCTCTAAGTTTACTCATGTATACCCGGTTACTCCCGGTGGTAAAACAAAATTCAGGGAATAAAAATTGTCGAAAAATCGGTGAAATTCACGGAAACGCCAATGGTAGGTTTATGTTCCAACAAGCAAAAATTTATTAGCGGTATTTTGTTCCGGGAATTTTGATAATTTTTTAACTTAACGGTCGTTAGCTTTAGAACTTTTTACCCTTACAATTATCAAAATGCTGAACTATGTCAAAACTGTGCTCACCAAAGTGAGTTTTGACGCTCTCTTATTTGAAAAAGAGCTACGGAAAGCTATCAAGCTCTTGATAGCGGATGAGATCAATGAACTCAAGAACTGGTGCTACACCAGGTTTGGGAATGAACACGAAGCGATCCTCAATCGTTGTTTCGTGGTTGCGTAAGAACTAGAATTTGCAAAACACAAAAGGCCTTGGGAAACCGGGGCCTTTAATTTTTTTAAACAAAACTGTTAATTTAGAACGTGCGAAAACTTATCGTCAATGCCATCGCGCAGCAGCACGGTCTTTCAGCAACGACACTGGAGGAAATTCAATTAGAGATCGAGGCAGCCCGTCATGCAAAGAATAGTTCTTGATACGAATGTTGTGGTGTCTGCTCTGGTCGGAAGCAGTTATCCGTGCGATATCGTCTACAAACATATTTTTGAAGAAAGAATATTTCTATGCTTGTCAGGAGAGGTGTTCGATGAATATGTAACCATCGAGCAAGATTTTTTTCGCTATCAAACTTTTGTAACTAATGCAGAACTTGTTTTGAGCCGACTCCATCAAATTGCTATCAAATCTCACCAAACTGTTCGCATGGATCTTGTACGCGATCCCAGCGATAACAAGTTTCTTGAGCTAGCAACGGAAAGTGGAGCGGATTTCCTGATAGACGGAGACAAAAAACATTTTACAATGAGCCGCCCAGGAAAGACGATTGTAGTTTCTCCACAAGAATTCATTCAACAATGCAACCGTTAAAGAGACTTGTGTATGGGTTTCCCTGTGAGGGCTGCGTTTGGCTTGCAGGATTGATTGCACTATTTTTCGTAAACCCTTCCTCTGAGCACTACACATTTTGCTTATTTAAAATATGCGGCTTTGATTTTTGTCCCGGTTGCGGGCTTGGGCGATCGATCTCTCACATTATGCACGGAAACTTTAGGCAATCTTTCGCATCACATCCGCTCGGTGGATTTGCACTCGTCATCTTATCTTATCGTATATTCGATCTTTTCAAACAACATTTTACAACCCATGGCACGAGTTATCGACATATTACCCGAAGTAACCGGTGAAGAAATGACCTATCTCCAAAGCGTTCTCAAAGAGATGGATGATGAAAAAGCGAGGGCGTTTGCGAATGTGTATCGTTCGAGAAGACGTGAGCCGATGCTTGTACTGGTAACTGCACTCATTGGATTCGTAGCGATTGCCGGAGTGCACCGTTTTATCCTCAACCAGATCGGTATGGGAATTCTTTATCTTTTCACGGGTGGCTTATGCCTGATCGGAACGATTGTGGATCTTGTGAACTATCAAAAACTTGCATTCGAATACAATCGCCAGGTTGCCAATGAGGTTGTGATCATGATCGGGTAACGAATCCCACATTGCGTTTCATGCCTTCGAATTTCGTTCGCTGAAGGGGAGAGTCTTTAAAGATCGTTTTGAAAACCTCTTCGGTAAGTTCTTTACAGTCGTTTTTCGAAAACCCAATGCCTTCTTTCGGATCGAAACGTTGCTCCCGGTGGGGCTTGGCAAAACTATTCCAGGGACAAACGTCCTGGCATATATCGCAGCCGAAGATCCAGTCTCCGAACTTTCCCTGCATCTCCGATGGAATTTCATCTTTCAGCTCGATCGTGAAATAACTGATGCATCGGCTGCCATCAACCACACCTGCTTCAGGAATCGCATCGGTGGGACACGCATCGATGCAAGCGGTGCACGTTCCGCAGTAATCTTTCACAGGGCCATCGGGAGTAAGCTCGAGATCCATGATGAGTTCGGCAATAAAAAAGAAGCTTCCCATTTCGCGATTGAGGAGCAGGCTATTCTTGCCTATCCATCCGATGCCACTTCGTTTTGCCCACGCCCGTTCAAGCACCGGAGCTGAGTCGACAAACGCGCGACCATGAACCTCACCGATGTCGCGCTGTATCAAATCGACAAGTTGCTTCAGTTTATCCTTGACTACGAAATGGTAATCTTCTCCATACGCATACTTCGCAATCTTCAAGTCGCTGCCGCGTGAAAGGTCTTTGTCAGGAAAATAATTGTACAACAGGCTGATCACGGATTTCGCACCAGGAACCAGCAGCGTGGGATTAAGACGTTTGTCGAAATGATTTTCCATATACGACATCTTACCATGATAGCCGCGCCTCAGCCATTCCTCGAGCCTTGGTGCCTCGTCCTCGAGAAATTCCGCTTTCGAAATTCCGCAGAACGTGAACCCAAGTTCCTTCGCTTGTCGCTTGATTAATGCCGTGTGTTTTTCGATCGGTGTCAAATTCCTCGCTTGCTCCAGATTTCATCGATTGGCTCGCCCTTGCTGCTCATTCCTTTGTGCCGCCATTTCTCGTCTTCGAGAGAGAAGTCGAATTGAAGACTCGTGCCCACGCGCGAATTGTCGCGGGAAAAGAATTCTATGTTTTCCGTGTACTTCCCGTTCTGGGTGGTGTAAGTGCCACCGCCCGTTCCAAAAAATTCAGCGGTCTTTTTGTTGTACGCGATCCACTGAAATCTTGTTCCCGAAAGGATCTTCATGGTTAGGCGATCGCCCGGTGTTATGGAATTCATTTCTCCATTCTGCATCCTGCCGGTGATGACCCATGCGCCCTGAAGCTGACCTGGCTTTCCGTCATCGATCTTCGCAAAAAGTTTTTGATTCGAAGGTTTTTCTTTGGGGTACACACGAAGCTTTTGAATATCTTTTTCAAAGTCAACGTAATAACTGGCCCCCGCTCCGACCATTTCCGGATGCGCGGAATTGAATTCATATTTTCCATCCAGGTGTCCGTTCTGACTACTCCAAACGCCTCCGCAAGTGCTGATGAATTGCTTATGCTTCAGATCGTATGATGTCTCAACGAAATAACGTCCTGCGAAAATGATGGTCGTTACGGTGTCGTGGCTTTCACATTGCCACGCAGAAGAAGGGAAGCTGAACTGAGCAAACGAGTAAGTGCTCAACGATAACAGGCAAACGGTTAGAAGGTTTTTCATGATGTGAAATTAACGAATGCTTCGCTTTGAAATTATGCTACAGGCTAAAAACCCCGGGCATTCGGCAGTTCACTCAACTTTTGCAGCAACGTGAATTGATTTTTCGCCCTCACCAGATTCTGCCCAGGATATTTGATAAGGTAATACACATCATCATTGAGAAAGTCCGTCAGCATGCGCAGCGCCATGATGTAGGTCATCATCATTCCTGAGAATGGAATCGCCTTCTTTTCTGACATCGAAAGTTTGCTATCCATTTCCGACAGATAACCATCGATAAGGGCGTCGTAGATGGGTTTTCTCACTGCGATCTTTGAAACATCTTTCTCTTCCTCATCAACCGGGCTCACGAAAGTTCGGATCATATCACCCAAGTCGTAAATAAAATATCCCGGCATCAATGTATCGAGGTCGATCGCGCATACCGCATCACCGGTTCGTTCATCAAAAAGGATATTGTTGATCTTGGTGTCGTTGTGGGTGATGCGGAGCTTGAGATCGCCCGAGTCTATCAGCCTGTTGTATTCTTCCACGAGATAATCGAATCTATTAGCCGCTTCTATTTCCGGAGCAGCTTCCTTTTGTCTCGCTTTATTTCCGTTGGCTAACGAATCTTGGAACTGTTCCCATCGCCATTGCAAGTCGTGAAAGCGGTCGATGGTCGGCTCGAAAAGTTTCGTATTTACGCCATCGAGATTTTTTGAAACACTCGCGAATGACGCAGCAGCCTTGTAAGCCTGGTCTGCAGAGAAAACTTTGTCTGCCGTAGTGGTATGATCGATAAAATCAAAAATTCTCCACGGGAATCCCGTTTCATCATAGGTCATCTGGCTTCCATCCGATGCTGGTCGCGGAGTCAAAAAGCGATAGTCAGGAAAATTGTGCTTGAGAAATGAGGCCGCTGTTGCTATATTTTTCGCAATGACTTCAGGTCGTTTAAAAACATTTTTATTTACGCGCTGGAGGATAAAGCTATTTTTTCCCGACAGCTTGAATGTGTAATGAATGTGACCCGACCCCAGCCTTGCGATCTCGAAATCACGCGCATCAAGGCCGTAGTTTTTGAGGATTCCCGGGATCAGCGATGAAACATTTTCTGACATGCTAGTAAACTAAAAAAATCACAGACGTGTTTGAGCCTGTCATCCATTAATGGTTGAAGTTAATTCCAAAGTTTTTCCGGATACTGGCCTTGCTTGATCAAGTCTTTAATACGCTGCGAAACAGCTTCCTTGTCCTCTTTATAAGTAACACCAAACCAAATCGTTCCACCGCCCAATACTTTCACTTTTCCCTCGTCCTGGTGGATCATCTCATTCACGATGAGCGGAATGTAGAATTCCGACTTGATATTCTGGTAATTGTTTTTCAGGAATTCCCGGAACATCTTCTCTGAAAGCTCGAACATCGAAGGGTGAAAGCCCCAGAAGTTCATCGAAGTTGGCGCGTTTGGACTCAGCTCAAGATCTCCATCTTTTTCTTTGGCAATGATTTTTCCCTTTTCAACAACGATCGTAGTGCGCTCAACGACAGAAGTGAGATATCCGTCTTTGTCAGTTTCACCAACGCCACGCGAAACGCTGCCGTGTTCAGACAGAACATTTTTTAACGTGTAGCCGACCATAGCGTGATCACCTTTTTTGTTGTCACCAAAGAATTTCGAAACTGAGGCAAATGAATCTTTTCCGTAGAAGTCATCGGCATTGATAACCACGAACGGTTCGTTGATCACATGCTTCGCGCAGAGCACGGCATGGCCTGTTCCCCATGGCTTCACACGCTCGGGGTTGTTATATTCTGCCGGAATCAATTTATCGAGCGATTGAATAACGAATTCGACTTCGATTTTTCCCTTCAGCTTCGGTTCGAACTTTTCCTTTACTGTTTCCAGAATTTCATCGCGAACAATGAACACGACTTTGGTGAATCCCGCACGGATGGCATCAAAAAGTGAATAGTCCATGATGGTCTCGCCATGCGGTCCGAAGCCGTCAATCTGCTTGATTCCGCCATATCGGCTACCGATTCCTGCGGCAAGAACGAGCAGCGTGAGTTTTTTTCGATCGTTATTTGGTGTCTCCATGGTCTTTTCCTTATTTTTCCGTTAGTGTTTGCGCAAACACAATGATTTTGCTGATCATTGAATTCAGCGCGAAAATAGAGCTTAATCATGTGTCGACTGACACATTTGAAAGAATTTTATACCTAAACCAACCGGCATGACCTCACAGCAAAAGTCGTATGCGTTTCCGATGGCGATCATCGGTGCGTTGTTCTTTATTTTCGGTTTTGTAACCTGGCTCAACAGTGTACTGATTCCGTTTCTCAAACAGGCATGCGAGCTCAGCGACTTTCAGGCTTACTTCGTGACGCTCGCATTTTACATTTCGTACTTTGTGATGGCCATACCCGCTTCTTCCATTCTGAGAAGAATCGGTTTTGCGCGGGGCATGTCTGTCGGGCTCGGCATCATGGCAGTAGGTGCCTTGATTTTCATTCCTGCTGCTCAAGTTCGTTCATATCCTGTATTTCTTGTCGGTCTCTTCATTCAGGCAACCGGCTTGACTTTGCTGCAAACCGCCTCAAATCCATACGTGACAATTCTCGGTCCGATTGAAAGCGCAGGCAAGCGAATCAGCATCATGGGAATTTGCAACAAGATCGCGGGCATGATCGGAATTTTCGTTCTTGTTAACCTGCTGTTCAGTGACACGCAGGAACTCTCTAATCGGATCAAATCGTTGAGCGGTGCTGAGCTTGAAACAGAGCTCGATATTCTCGCATCGCGCCTGGTTACACCATATGTGGTGATGGCTGTGGCGCTCATTGCACTTGCGTTCATGGTATCGCGCGCTCGCTTGCCGGAAGTATCCGAAGAAGAGAATGTGGATCAGTCTTCTACCGCATCTCAGAAGAATTCTGTTTTTGCTTTTCCTCATCTTGTGTTGGGTGTGATTTGTATTTTCGTCTATGTAGGCGTTGAGGTAATTGCAATTGACACCATCGGACTTTACGGGCAATACAATGGATTTGATCTCGCTACCGCAAGCAAATTTGGAATTTACAGCCTCATCGCCTTGACGGTGGGCTACCTGATCGGAATCGTTGTGATGCCGAACATTATTTCACAACGCACCGCCCTCGCTGTGAGCGCAACGCTTGGATTTGCTTTCGCAGGACTCGCCATGATGACCAGTGGAACAACGTCACTCTTATTCATTGTGCTGCTCAGCCTTGCAAATGCGTTGATGTGGCCCTCGATCTGGCCACTCGCCATTGAAGGGCTTGGTCGATTTACTAAAACCGGCTCTGCGCTTTTAATCATGGGTATCGTTGGTGGCGCGATCTTTCCGCTTATCTATGGATGGCTCGCTGATCACAGCAACAGACAAGTTGCATATTGGATAACCTTGCCATGTTATGTTTACATTCTGTTCTTCGCTGTGAAGGGATCCAAAGTGGGCAAGAGCGTGGCAGTGTCGACAACATAGATTTATTTCGTTACGAAGTGTCCATTAATAACCCGGTGCTGTAGCCCAGGGTTAATACACGATCAAGGATTCGCGCCTTGCACAAATCATATCGAGAGAAACAACAGGCGCGAAAAGCACACGTCAGATCGTTGATTGCGCTCGTCATCATTCAATTGTCGCGATGAGCGGTTTGTAAATTGCGCGCTTTGAGCTGTCGTGTTTGGATTGTCTCTTGCAGAAAGCGCGGTTCGTTCTTGTTGGGCTTTTCGGGCTAAAGCCTCGGTGTTGCTGGTCCAGGCAAAGAGCACTGATTCTCCGGCCAAAAAACCGAGAATTCCACTAATCTTTCCCCATTTCTAAAAACCGTCAAAAAAATCTGCGATCTTCTGTCCAGATCCATCGCGGCTGTTCGTCATGGGCTAAATTTTAACAACTAAAACTTAAATCTTATGGAAAAGTACATGTTCTTATTCCGCGGTGGCGATGTATCACATCTTTCTCCTGCTGAGCAGGAAGCCGAAATGGGCAAATGGCTTGCATGGATTGAAAAACTTCGGAAGCAAGGCCGCTATATTAGTGGTGAGCCCTTATTGCCCGGAGGAAAAACAATTTCGGGTATCAAAAAAACAGTTACTGATGGCCCTTTCGCGGAAAGCAAAGAAGTTGTCGGTGGATTTTTTACCATCACTGCAAAGTCATTTGACGAAGCGGTCGAGATGGCGAAAGATTGTCCGGACTTCGCGATCGGAGGCTCGGTGGAAGTACGGCAGGTGCTGAAAATAGAGCAGCACGCGTAAGTGCCGAAAGCCGAAGGCACCTGTGTGCGTGCTCTTGGTGTATCTCCAGTGGCCGCGAAATAATATCAAGATATCGAACACTGAATAACGAATGTCGAAGTTTGTAACTCACTTCTACATTCCGTGTTCGATATTCATAATTCGATATTACTTTCGAAAATCGAGGAATGATCCAGATCAGGTGCCCTGCCTTTAGCTTTCAGCTTTGAGCTTTTAGCTTTATCTTCCTGAATGCCTCAACCCGATGTTGACAAACTGATTGGCCATCTTTTCCGAAGTGAATCGGGAAAGATGGTTTCGGTTTTAACGCGGTTGCTCGGGTTCAACAATTTTCAAACTGCGGAAGACATTGTCCAGGATACTCTGTTGAAAGCCATGAGTGCCTGGAAATTTCAAGGAGTTCCGGATAACCCTTCTGCGTGGATGCATACGGTCGCCAAACGAAAAGCGATCGATGTGCTTCGTCAGCGTAAGCTTCACCATATGCTCAATCAGGAAGTTGCTCGCGACACTTCTTCCGAATGGACGCTGTCACCAACCGTTAATCAATACTTCCGAAACGAAGAAATTGACGATAGCCAGCTGCGCATGATGTTTGCGTGTTGTCATCCGTGTATCCCGTACGATTCTCAAGTAGCTTTTACGCTGAAGACATTGTGCGGATTAAGCGTAGCCGAGATTGCCAATAGTTTTTTGACTTCGGAGGAAACGATCACGAAGCGATTGTTCCGGGCACGGGAAAAAATAAGGGAAGAAAAGATCGAGCTTGAATTTCCTGATGGGGCAGAACTTTCCAATCGGCTTGGTGCAGTACACCATGCATTGTATCTTTTATTCAACGAGGGATATCACGCCTCTCGTGCAGAGACGTTCATTCGAACGGATTTGTGCGAGGAAGCCATTCGTTTGGCGCTCATCCTGGCAAAAAATCCATCGACAGATACTTCCGAATCGCATGCGCTGTTGGCATTGATGTGCCTGCAAGCCGCTCGTGAAGATTCACGATTGGACATGCACGGAAATATTATCTTACTCAAAGACCAGGACCGTACGAAATGGAACCGCGAGTTGATACGCATCGGGTTGTTTCACCTGGATAAATCTACCGAGACCGATGCTATCAATGCCTTTCAGATCGAGGCGGCCATAGCAGCTTGCCACGCGACTGCAGCGAGTTTTGAGACGACAGACTGGAATAAGATCGTAACGCTATACGAAGAGTTGGAAAACATCAAACCAGGTCCGATCATCAAATTCAACAAGGCAATTGCAACGGGCTTCGCTCATTCGCCCATGCAAGCGGTTCAGCTTTTACTCGCTATCGGGGAAATGAAAGAACATCATCTGTATTACACAGCATTGGGAGATTGCTATGAACGAATGAATGAATACCAAAATGCGATAAGCGCCTATCAGCAGGCGCTTGAGATGGTTGCAACGTCAACAGAAAGATCTTTTTTGGAAAAGAAGATCTCAGAACTTTCTTAACATGTTGTCGAGCATCATGGTGACCATGTTTTCGCGTTCATGCCAGCCGCCTCGCACCAACGTATAGTCTATGTGCCTTTTTTCAAGCTCAGATTTGAAGATCAAAAACATATTCTCGCGGAGATTACCCAAGTCACGCAAACCGTCAGACACCCAGGGAACATCGATGTCGAACAGAAAATAGTGATCGTATGTCGTTCGCCTTTCGATTTCAAAAAGAATTTCCGGAACGACATGAAGATAGTGTTGCGAATAGATCTGGGTGGTGATGGCATCGGTATCGCAAAAAAGAAATTTGTTCGCTTGTGGAAGAAGGTCGTAGATCCTTTTTTCATGAGCGAGGCCGATGTTGACGATATCCGCAATGGAAAAATCATTTGTAGTCAGCATTTCCCGTGCAACCTCGGGAACAGAGATCGTGTTGTATTTTTCTGCCATCCGCAATGCCATCGATGATTTGCCAACACTTTCCGGTCCGTAAAAGCAGATCTTTTTCACAAAGTAAGGCCGCACAACATGCGGAATAAAGTTCCAGTTCGTAAAAGGTTTTTCCCGGATCATCGTTGCCGACACCGGGAATAGTTTTCTCTCCGGATCGAACGACAAATGTTTTGCGCCAAGATGGGTTGCAAATGGAGCACCATATTCCTCCGAACTGAAAACGAAGTCCATGGGTGGGTATTTCTTCCGGATAATGTCGGCCCACAACTTTGTGCGTTCCGATAGTGGAAGAGTTGGGTCATCGAAATCATCTTCAACGAGTCCCAGCTTGACCTTCGGGTCTCTCCCGAAGATCTGCTGTAACCACGAACACCTGATCTCACAGGAAATCGCATCATCTGCGGTATAGCTCATCGAGACCATAACTTCATCACATGTGCTCTTCGCGAAATCGATCAACGCCAGATGTCCGGCATGTACCGGCATGAATTTTCCGATGACAAGGCCTCGCGTCATGCTGAAACTTTTGCATAACTGCGATACTCACGGACCCAATTCCAAAGTGCGAACGCTGCGATAAAGCAATATATCAGGTAAAGAAATCCCGTGAGCTTGATGTCACGAATGAAATACAACGGTGTGGCTACCATATCGATCAGCAACCACATCACCCAGCATTCGACTTTCTTTTTGATCATGTAAAATGTTGCAGCAATACTGGTAACCGTTATGAATGAGTCGACATAAGGAAAGGCGCTGGGTTTGGTGAAAATTGCAGGAATAAATTCGTGCAAGCGCCCTGCGAAAAACCCAAGCGTAAATATGCCGATCACTCCGATGACGAAGACGGTAAAAATGTCTTTTCCCGTCATGAAGCTCACTTTCAACTCTCTTTTTCGATCTTCTTCACCCGGCTGCGGATGCGTCCATCGCCACCAGCCGATTGCGTTAGTTACAAAAAAGAAAATCTGAAGAAACATATCGGGATAAAGTTGAACCTGGAAAAACAAAAAGAAATACAACGCAACGTTCAGCATGCCGATGGGCCAGCTCCACACATTGGCCATACCCGAAAGCCACACTGCGAGTAGCCCACTTATAATGGCGTAGAATTCGAGATGACTTACATTGTAATTCCAAACCGTGAAAAAAGTATTGTCGATGCTGAAAAAATCCATGCACAATGATCGCAAATTCCTGCATAGGATCAGCTTTTACTCATAAATTGCTTTCATTTTACAGGTCGTGATCATGAAGAGTTTGTTTACATCGATATTGTTGGTTGTGGTCTTTCAGCTCCAAGGCCAGTCATTCGAAGTAATGACTGATAATATCCGGTTCGATAATCCGGGAGACGGCATCAATCAATGGTCATTGCGAAAGGATAAGCTGATCGCATTGATAAAGAAATACGATCCGGAGATATTCGGTGTTCAAGAGGCCCTTATACACCAGCTCAACGATATTCAATCCGGTTTGGAAGGTTATCAATACTTGGGTGTTGGACGAGATGATGGAAAAGAGAAAGGCGAGTATTCCGCGATCTTTTTTAAGAATGGCAGGTTCTCTGTTAACAAGTCCGGCACGTTCTGGCTTTCTGAAACTCCCGATGTGCCAGGAAGCAAAAGCTGGGATGCCGCGATCACAAGAATTGCAACCTGGGCGTTGTTCACCGAGAAGCCGTCAAGGCGTCAGTTTTTCGTGATCAACACACACTATGATCACATCGGCACCGAGGCCCGCGACCAGAGCTCGAAATTGCTTGCACAAAAGGCGAAGGAGATTGCAGGGAAGAAGCCGGTGATCATAACCGGAGACTTTAATTGCACAAGGGATGAACAGCCTTACAAGACACTGATCGAACAAAATCAGATCAAGCTCACGGATGCCGCTCCCGCCAATCCGCCAGGGACGTTTTGCAATTTCGGAGTGAACAGTCAACCTTGCAGACCGATCGATTACGTTTTTTATTCGAACGACTGGCAGATAAAGAACTATCTCGTAATTACCGACAACGATGGGAAGAATTATCCGTCAGATCATCTTCCCGTTGAAGTGACCATGACGCTGACTAAATAATTCCCGCCTGAATGACGTATAAGATCGACCTGTTTTCAATCTTCATTTTCTTAGGCATCGTTCAGGCCGTATTCCTTTGCTTTTTCTTTTTTTCGAAGGCAAATCGTCAAAGTCAGGCCAACGTCTTCCATGGACTCTTGTTGCTCACCATCGCATTGAATGTATTAGAGATTTTTTTGATGTATACCGGTTACATCGCCAGTTGTCTTTACCTGGTCGATTTTTCTGAACCGCTTTCTTTTCTGATCGGCCCTTTCTTTTACCTGCAACTTCGCAGTCTTATTTTCGGAAAAGTTCCCAAGCGCGACTACTGGCACCTTGCATTTGCCGTGGTCTACTTAGGACTTGTGATCCCTTACTTTCTGCTTCCAGAAGATGTCAAATACAATTCATGGATCGGTGCTTACAAGCCGGGTCTTGCCTTTCGCGATTATGATTACAAATGTGACGCCAGGATTTTTTGGGTTACGGATCACCACACGCTGCTTACGATGATAAGCCTGATTTTTTACGCGTTGCTGAGCTTGTTCGAGGTGATCAAGGTATTTCGACAAAAAGCAGAATCATTCTTCAAGCCAAAAAATGAAATACTTCGAAAGATCCGCAATGGCGCTCTTCAAATTGTGTTCATCACGATAATGATCCTGGTAGTGAAAATGTTTTATGAGAGCGATACGGGAGATCACCTGTTCGCAGCGTATATCGCAATCATGATCTATCTCACAAGCTTTCGGGTGATCGCTCAATCGGGATTCTTCAAACCAGCATCACTTGCAGAGCCGCAACGATATCGGTCTTCGGTGATCTCAAATGAAGTTCAGGAAGCGACCTTGTCTAAATTGAAGTCGGTCATGACCACAGAAAAACCATATCTGGAACCCAGGTTCTCACTTCCTGAACTTGCACAACGCCTTGGCACCACCGTTCATGTGTTATCGCAGGTGATCAACGAAGGACTTGGAAAAAATTTTTTCGAGATGACAGCCGAATATCGCGTGGAGGAAGCGAAAAAGATCCTTCGCGAAAAGACGAATATCAAAATGGAAGAGATCGCGGAGCAGGTCGGATACAATTCAAAGTCTTCGTTTAATATAGCTTTCAAAAAGATCACAGGAAAAACACCTTCGGAATTCCGGTCTAATGGCTTCTAAGGCACAATCGAAGACAGGTGGAGTTTGAAAAGCCTTGAGAATTTTGTTTTATAAAGTAAATATGAAATTTACATGTCTCCGTGTCTTGTGGTTAGCCGATCAGTTCACCAGATGATGCTCCTTCGCGAAAGCCACTAACCCAGCCACGTTCTTGATGTTGAGCTTTCGTTGGATGTTTTTTCGATGCGTGCTCACGGTAAACTCGCTCAAGTGAAGTTCTGCTGCGATTTGCTTGCTGCTGAATTCCTTGCAAACCAGTCTGATGATGTCCACCTCTCTTCGTGTGAGCTTGAATTTTTTCAGGAAGTCGTCAAAGAAATAGGAGCTTTCATCGAGCACGCTTCCTTTGTCGGCCTCTCCAAATAATTTTTCGCCATTTAAAATTTTCCGTACTGATTGAAGTAACTCGGATGCAGACGAGTTCTTTACCAGAAACCCGTCAGCTTTCAGTTTTCTCACCTCGTCAATCAATTCCGGCTGGCTGTAGTTGGTGAGTACAATTACCTTGACGTGAGGTTTTATTGTCTTGATCTCGCGGAGGCACTTCAACCCGTCCAACTTCGGCATGTTGAGATCGAGCATGACGGCATCCACATCGCTGGATTTCACTTTTTCGAGGAGCGCAGATCCATCGTTTGCCGTGTCAACAATTTTCACATCATCCACTTCGGAAATCACTGTCCGAACGCCTTCGATAAACAACTGATGATCATCTGCTAAAATTAATCTAGTCATTGCGCTTTCGGTATTTCAATCGTAACAATCAATCCACTGGGCTCGGCACAATCTATAGAAAACTGTCCATTAAGATAATGAACTTTTGATTTAATGGCAGATAGCCCATGCGTTGTGCCAGCATCAATGGCCGCTAGATCAACGGCAATCCCGTTGTCTTCGATGATGAGGGTCACGCTGTCTTCGTGTTCTATCAGCTGAATGAGGGCATGAGAAGCTTTTGCATGTTTGGCTACGTTATTCATCAGCTCATATAACATGCCATACAAAACTGCATATTTTTCCAGCATTTTGTCATCTTCGGCCTCGAAGCCGATCATGTCCAGCTCGAAAGTTATCTTTTGTGAAGCATTGAATATGCCAATGATTTTTTCTACGGATTGACGAAATCCCACCTTCTCGAGCATCACCGGGCTAATGGCGTGGCTAAGATTACGCAACATGTTCGAGATATCAGACACTGCACCTTCCGCAGACGCCAGCTTTTTCCGAGCTTCTTCATTGGCGATAAAATTCTTTTCGCGCACCGAGGAAAGGTTAAGACGTGCGGCAGACAGGAGGGAGCCAGCAACATCATGCAACTGGTCAGCAAGTTGCCTGCGTTCACTTTGCTGTGTAGAGATGATCGCACGCGCGTAAGCAGCCTGCTGGCGATTCAAGTTGATCAGCAGAGCTTCTTTTTCTTTGCGGTAGGTATTAAAACGATAGGCGAGGCCGAAGGTAAGAATGACCGCTTCCATCACCATTCCTGTCGCCTGACCGAAGTGCTGCAGATATGATCCGGAAAAATCAAGGCCGCCCGAGTAGTACGAGATCTGCAACGCACTGAACATAACGATCGGTAGCAGACTAATCAAATAGAATAATGCCATGCGATTCCCGGTCATCAGCTTTTGAATGAGCGCAGCTGTGAGAACGAAAAGATAAATGCCCGCAAGAATTGGCAAGACAGCCTGCATTACGTAACCGAAACGAGTGGCTTTCGATTCAATTCCAGGAATCAGGAAAAGGAAAAAAAGCAGGTACGAGATTCCCATCAATACGCGGAGTGGCAGTGAGATCCAGCGTGATGCGATCTTGCCCGTGTAGTATTCGATAAAGTGAAGTGAGAAAGCTAATGTCAGCAAGGTGAAGACCGGGCGTGCTCTGCTTGCAAACCATGGGCTGTCTGGCCAAATGTATTTGTAGCCATATCCCTGGTTGGCGATAATGTAGAGCCATGCAACAAGAATGTAAAGGATGTAAAACAGATACACCTTCTCGCGGGTGATCGCGAAAAGGAACAAACCGAAGATCAACATCAGGCCGATGGCGCCACTCATAACACCCATCAAGAGCGAACGTTCACCTTCTTCCTGTAAATATTCCTCTGCATCGCGCGTTAGGAAAGTAAGCTGCATCGATTCGTTACGTTTGCTCACCATGAGCATATAGCGCGAGTGATGGTCATCAAGTGGTAGCGTAAAATTAAGCGTGGGAACAGGCCTCGATGAATAAGCAAGGTAGTCGCCTGTTACGATGGTCGATCTTGGTTGCCCTCCGTCAATCTCATAAAAAATGATCTCGTTGATCTGCGAGGTTCCGATCTCCAGGTACATGCGACTCTTTTCAGCGTGATGCTCCACCACTAGCCAATAGTTCGATGTGGTGAATCCTGCATTGAAAGAATGTTTCGATTCCTCGATGAATTTCCCTTGTTCAAAAAGTTGAAGGGCTTTTTCGGGAGTGAGCGTCAGACTGCTGTCTTCATAAAGAAAATAACGTGAGTTATCAGGTACTTCCTTCGAACTGCAAGACAACAGAAAAATGAACCCGATATAAACTAATGGATGGAATTTAGTGCTGGCCATTCCCATTTTTTACCTGGCCGTAAACACTTTCTATCGCAGCAAACGCAATACGCTCGTCTTCTTCTTCCGAAAGTCCACTGATGCCGATCCCACCGATCACACTTCCATTATGCACAATCGGTACACCACCACCGAAGCCTGTAATACCGCTGTCGCCCCAAAATGCTGGTGGACGATCAAACTTATTCATGAATTCGCCCATTTGTTTTGTCGACTTCCGATCGCGTGCTGCCGTGTAGGCTTTATTCTGCGCAATGAGCGCTGCTGCGGGGCTTGCCTGATCCATTCTCAGAAATGCAATGAGCTCTCCCTCCGGACCGCAAACTGCAATTGCGATATGCTTGTTTATCTTTCCAGCCTCAACGATCGAATGACCGAGCATCTTGATCGCTTCCTGTGAGCTTATTTTTTCGTATTGATACATACGGTGGACAGTTGGATGGTCAAGATAGCAAAAAGGCGTTGTGATCGCCACACCCTCACAACTGGCTTGGATAACCAGCGGTAAGACAAAAGCCGCCCGTCAAGGCATTCTTGGATAGACATGCGAACAGTTATGATTAATTATCTGATACCATGAGTGCTCGAAGGTCGAGGCACACTTTTGTTACTCCTGAGCCGTCAGAGTACACAATCAAATTCTATGGAAAGTCAATTAATCGAGCAAACACTGTCACATTCTTTTGTCGTAGCCGATGGCGTGTGGGGAAGAAAAGACACTTTCGTGAACTACTACATCATTAAAGATGACATGTCCGGTCAATGGGCATTGGTCGATGGAGGACTCGCGTGGTCTTCGCCAGGGATACATAAGATGGCTGGAGAAATTTTCGGTGACAACAGTAAACCTTCCGCGATCATTTTGACGCATGGACATTTTGATCATGTTGGTGCGATAAAGTCACTTGCGGAAGAGTGGGGTGTGCCCGTTTATGCGCACTTAATGGAGCTGCCGTACCTAACCGGAAAATCTTCTTATCCTCCACCTGATCCTTCCGTTGGTGGCGGACTTATGGCTTCGATGTCGTTTCTATATCCGAAAGGTCCTATAGACATTGGTGATTACGTTCAGCGTTTACCTGATGATAATACAATACCCGGATTTCCAGAATGGAAGTATGTCCATACGCCTGGCCATACTCCCGGACATATCAGCTTGTTCCGCGAACGAGACAAAGTTTTGATTGCGGGTGACGCGTTCGTGACAACGAAAGCAGAATCTGCGATTTGCGCGCTAAGCTATCTGCCCGAGCTCAGTGGACCACCGAAGTATTTAACTCCGAACTGGGCTGCAGCAAAAGTTTCGGTGATGAAACTTGCGGCCCTCGATCCAGAGATCGTTGCGACAGGTCATGGTATGCCCATGCGAGGCGAGGAAATGCGCGATGAGCTTAACCATCTGTCGCGGCATTTTGACCGGCTGGCAGTTCCGGCCCGCGGCCGTTATGTGAACGAGCCGGCCGTTGCAAATGAAAATGGGTTGGTATCAGTGCCACCTGCTATCGAAGCTGTACCGGAAGTAGTGCGGGTAGTCGGAGTTGCGGCCGGTTTGATTGCGATTGGATGGCTCGCGTATTCGCAAGTTCGAAAAGCAAGGGGGAACGAAGGCATATTCAGCAAACTATTGCCCACGAATTCATAAACAAAAAATAGCCGCCCCTTACAACGGAACGGCTATGCTTTTTCAGCGCTTATTTATTTTCCTTCAGCGAAGGTACCATGGTTTTGGCCATCTCCGCACCAATCAGCGATTCAATCAACCCCATATTATTTTTGTTGTCTTTACCGCTTCCACCTTCGATATACACTTGCGGAAATTTGAGCTCGGCCAGTTTTTCGGCAACACCGATCGCAGTCTCCTTTTGGATCTGAGCACGCTCCTGCGGTGTAAGACCAGCAGCAACTTTCAACCGGTTGGCTTCCGCTTGCGCACGTTCACGAACGAGGTTTTGTTCCGATTCCAGTCGAGCGGTTTGCAACGCGATCTCCGCCAATTGCTTCTTTGTCGTTTCCTGTTTTAACTGCGTTTCGATCGCGATCAGCTGTTTTACCTGCTCTTTTTCCTGGTCCATTCTCTCTTTCGCTTTGTCGCGCTCACCTTCAGCCAAGATCCTTTGTTGTTCGGCTTTCGCGGTTTCTATCTTTTCCATTTCGATACGTTTTTGCGCAGAGATGTCACGTTGTGCTTCGAGTCGTTGCTTGAACGCGGGCTCCGGATATACTTCATCAACGATGACCTGTGTCACCGTGATATTGTTCTTCGTGATCTCATGCGGAATACGAATCAACTTTCCATCCTTATCGGTTTTGCGAATAATCTTGTAACGCGTGTTGATCTCTTTGATCGTGCGCGGTCCGGCAATCTGGATCGAAGCGTATATCGTATCACTGTACTCTCGTCTTTCCGTGGAAAATCCACCGTACTTCAATTGGTCATCGATCGCCTGACGGAAGTCCGTTGCGGCACCCGAGATGTAGTCCTGTGCAGCGAACATGTATCCTGTGTTGCTCACTTGTTCTTTGATCGTAGGGATCAGCGTGTTGTTGATCAGGTTGCCCGGATTGCGGAACGACTCTGCAACAGCGCGGAAAGTTTCCGGGTCTTCCGGCATTTTCATGCGCACAGAGATCTGAACAGCAGCGGCTACGCGGTCGATGAAAGTGATTCCAATACCGGGCACAATTTCCTTTTGCCCGTTGATCTGGAAAGTCACTTTGTCAGAGATCACACCTTCGATCCCTTCCATAGATTCTCCGTCACCAACCACTTTGATGTCGATCTCTTTTTGCCATTCCTGGATCGTTGCAAACCAACGAAATTTGAAACCGGATGTGAACACGGTGCTCCATCCCCCGGTTGGGTATACGAGGTAATACTGGTGGCCGAAACGCGCATAGAAAAACAACGAGTTACTCAGCGCAAGAAAAATTCCTGCGATTAGCAAGGTGATTACTTTCGCCTTGTTCTGGAAAAAAATCAAAGGGCCTGTTGTAAATCGACTTCGAAGCACAAATCCAGCCAATACGATTACAGTCAGCAATACGCCAACAAAGCTTAATAAAGCCAGCATAGGTTTTTTAAAATGTTAAAGGGTTAAACAAAATTCTGAGAAAAGCGCGGCCATCGGAACGAGGGCATTGCACTACAGGAACAAAAGATTCTACATTCCTCTTATGAAAGATTTGTTTGCGCATCAATACCTGCGAAATTGTGCAGGTAACCGTAGAAAAAAATAAAGGAGAGAAAGCGAAACCCCATCAGGCAGACACGTTGAGCGTCTGATCTGGCTGCAGAATACGCGAATTCCCTGATGTGATGTAGGTGGAACTCATCAATGGTTTTTCGAGCAGCTGTAAAATGGCATCATCGCGCAGTATGGCTTTCCGTATAGCGCGAACTTTTCCGGTTGTGATCTTTGCTTGCTGACGTGCGGAATGACATTCGAATTCTTTGCAAGTGAGGTCTCGCAGATCCAAATGACATTTTCCGGAAATTTTTTTAACGATAACCTTGCGGCAAATTCCACGAAATGAAATCGAACCGGTGCCTTCAATAGCTAAAGTAACGATATACTTCGGGCAGTATATAATTCCGGACAATTCGAAAGTACCATCAACGACAACAACGGCATCGCCATGGCTTCCGATCACAATAGAATGATCCTCTGTCTTTCCTCCGAAAATATATTGCTGTTTCTTGCCCGCCACCGCTGATTTTGAATTTTTGTCAGCGCAAACCTGGGTAAATATGGTCTTCGCCTTATGCGGTGAACGTGATAAAGGCTGGCAGGGTTCCGCTTTCTAGGCGGCTGTACGGGAAATTAATAGAAACTTAACGCTCATCATGTTGAACCAGGCATTTTAATTCAGCATCCACTCAATGCGCTTGAAGGTCTCTTCGTGCGTTTGGGCATTGGCAATGTTCATTTGAATACTTTTGATCATTTCGCCCGATTTTTCACGCGCGTATCCGAATTTGATCGCAAAGAGATTGCACAATTTCATCTCCTCGTCATGTACGCTGTTATCGATCGTCATCATGTGAACGAGGTCATAGAATTGATAAAACTTCTCCTTCTTGTCAGTGGGCAGAGCAAATTCAACCTTTTGCGGATTTTTGTGGATCTCCTTCAGGTGCGCTTCACTGATATTGTTTCGCCTGGCTATTTTTTTCAGGAGATCGTTTTCAATCATGTCGAAATTTCCATCTGCCGCAGCCATTTCGATCAGGTTCTTCATGTGACTTCTGGCCGTGCCTTTCCCTTGTTTGAAAAGACTCAGGATCTCGGTGAAATTCATAGGTGTAGTCTTTGGGGTTGAATAGTAAATTTAAAAAAATACCCCGTTCTTTTTCGGCTGTGAAAAGGATTTTATAACAACGAGTTGCGGTTGTGAAATCAATAAAAAACCCGGCTTTTAATTCCGGGTTTTTGCGATTACTTCGATTTTTTCAGGTCGGGTAGATTAAAGTCATCAAGCGGACTTGGCAATTTCATCATCGCCTCGATCTCTTCAGGTTTGCGCGGAGCTGATGCAGAGATGTGCTCATTCCCATCTTTAGTGATCAGGTAGTCATCTTCAATGCGCACCGCGATTCCCCACCATTTAGCATCGCACTTTGCATTCTCTGGAATGTAGATACCAGGTTCGATGGTGATCACCATATTTTCCTGAAGGGTGCGATCACCGCGATCGTGAACATCAAGTCCAATGTGGTGACAGCAGCCATGCGGATAATAGCGATGTTGCTCATCCTCAGACTTGATGATACCGAGATCCTTCAAGCCGGTGTTCACTACTTTTCTCGTCACTTCCGTGAGCTGCGCCATGGTAACGCCAGGTTTGCACACTTTCATCGCTTCTTCCTGCGCTTTCAGAACAAGCTCATAGATCTGTTTTTGTTCAGGAGAAAATTTGCCGTTCACCGGGATCGTGCGGGTGATGTCTGCAGTGTAGCCGTGGTACTCGGCACCGAGGTCCATGAGAATAAGTTCTTTCGTGGAAATGTTCGGCTTGTAGTTGTCAATATAATGGAGAATGCATCCGTTATGACCTGCTCCTACAATGGAAGGATAGCCGAGATCTTCTGCCTGATATTTTTTGAACACATATTCGTGAATGCCCTGGATCTCTCGCTCAGACATCCCCGGCTTCATTGCTTTC
This sequence comes from uncultured Chryseosolibacter sp., assembly GCA_966080355.1. Taxonomy (GTDB): domain Bacteria; phylum Bacteroidota; class Bacteroidia; order Cytophagales; family Cyclobacteriaceae; genus Chryseosolibacter. The sequence goes on along the minus strand of CBHROW010000003.1, from coordinate 23,060 downwards.
ATCACTTCAACCTGGCCTGCACAGGAGATTTTGACTGCCATCTTGATCATCTCGAGCTCTTCGGTTGTCTTTACCCCGCGGAGGCCAGCCATAAGTTTGCCCAGATCTTTTGTGTTGATGTTATTTTTTTGCGGCTCACGGCTCACGCTGAGCGCGTCTTTGCTTGGGTAATTCACTTTTGCCTTGAATTGCTCGATGATATCGTACAGGTCTGAAGAATCGCGTGCTTCGTTGCGAACATCGTTCTTGAAATCGAAGAACAGGATCTGGTCAAACTTGCTGAAATCAACATTGTATTTTTTGAATTCGCTGTTGTTGAATGCTTGCGTCAAACCCAGGCGCGTCTTTACGCCCTGGTCGCCAAGTCTGCGGCCAGTCCACTGCTCGGCCATTTCGTTGCGCGGTTGAACAAAAATGATCTCATTATACTGAGTTCCGTTAGCTGATGTTTGGTTATCCTTGAACACAAACAACACAGCGTTCGGCTCTTTGTAACCAGTCAGGTAATAAAAGTCAGGGTCTTGGTGATAGACATATTCAACGTCATTGGCCCTGTTGCGGACCGGGTTAGCGAAGAAAACCGCAACCGAGTTCGCGGGAAGGGTTTCGCGTAGCTTCGCCCTGCGTCCCTGGTGAAACTCTTTGGTTAAGAAATCTTCTGGCATGTCCGAATTCGACTGGGCGAAACCAGTCACCGCAAAGGCGGCAAGGACAAGAATCAATAGTTGCTTCATAGATTGGTGAGTGTTAGAAAGCTAAAAGTCGGAAAAATCGGGAAAATGTTCATGCTGAGTTTATTTCCGGTTCCGAAGGCCGTTTAAGTGGTTTTTTTGGCGTTCAGGTTTATAAGAACGAACGCCTGGATTATCAAATCAGTCGTTTTGCGCAACAACGGAGGGTCATCTTTGAAAAAAAATATTTGCTATGGAACAAAAAATCTTCGAACGCAGAAACGATCTCGACTGGCTTCGCTTCATCGCTATTGTTATTCTTCTATTTTTTCACACCGGCATGCTATTCAATCCGTGGGGGTGGCATATTAAGAACAATGAAATCAGTGAAAGCTTCCGCTACTGGATGATACTGCTCCATATGTGGAGAATGCCGCTATTGCTTTTTATCTCCGGTGCGGGAACGTATATGGCTTTGTCGAAGCGAACGCCCGGTCAGTTTGTCGGTGAACGATTCAAACGTTTAGGTATACCGTTGGTTTTTGGCATGTTTGTGATCGTGCCGCCTCAGATCTATTTTGAGCACATCAGTGCGTATTCCGGTTACTTCGATTTTTATAAGACTGTTTTCAATTTTGTTCCGTATCCTGAAGGAAGCTTCAGCTGGCATCACTTATGGTTCATCGCTTACCTGCTGGTGTTCTCGCTGGTGGCATTACCATTCCTGACTTTCCTTCGGTCGGAATCTTCCAGAAAATTTCGCGATGTTGTTTCGAAGATTTTTTCAAGCCCTGCAGGAATGCTTTTTATCCCGTCTGGCCTCATTCTCATCACGCAAATCGTCCTCCGTCCTTATTTCCCGGAAGAAACACACGACCTTGTTCATGACTGGGCATACTTCATGTTCTATTTTTCATTTTTCGTATTCGGAATGCTCTGTTATTCCGATAAAAATCTCTGGTTGAGTATTGGCGCTAACAGAAAACCTTTGCTCATCGTTACATTGCTTGCATTGGTTCCTTTTTATGTCACATATTTTCACTTTCGTGAGATTGTGACGCTGCCATGGGAGACGGACACCGTAGAAACGATGTTTGACGTGATAGCAATATTTGTAGCTTGGTTTTGCGTGATCACTGTCATTGCCTATGGTCAGCACTATCTGAACAGGCCGCATCCGTGGCTCAGACATTTCAATGAAGGCCTCTATCCATTTTATATTCTCCATCAGACCGTGATCATCATGATCGGGTATTATATCTGTCAGTTGCCGTGGGGCATCGGGGCAAAGTTCTGGAGTGTGAGTTTGTTGACGCTGATCGGTTGCGTTGGATTTTATTTCATCGTGATCAGACCGTTCAACCTCATGAGAATTTTATTCGGGTTGAAACCGAAGAAGGATGTAGCCAGATCTTCGGTGCAGACGATCGCATCTTAATCAAATTTCTCACCGCAAAGACGCAGAGACGCAAAGAAACGCGAGATTCCTTGCGAACTCTGCGCCTTCGCGCCACTGCGGTGAGGAATTTATTTGAGCAGGTCGATGGCTTGTTCGAGCACACGATCTTTTCCCGCCAGCAGATCTTCTTTTGTGTTCACCATCCAGATATCAGGCGCGGTTCCGATTCCTTCATAACTTTTGCCATCAGCTGCGCGGAAATCGCCCACTGAAATCGAGAACATCCAACCATTGTACATTTCGGTGGTCGGGTTGTCGGAATACGAACCTGCGGTAGTATCACCCAGGAGTTTTACATGGGCGAGTTCATTCATGGCAAGCGCAAACGTTTCGGCTGTGCTTTGTGAAAAACGAGAAGTCAATAAAATGATGGGCTTCGTATATTGAGCAGCACCGTGCGGCTCGACAAACCATTCGAGCGCTTCTGTGAAATTATTGTGCTGCGGGCCGTTCCTTTTGCGCGTTGTCATGTACAGTTTTTTCTCTGTGGCAAAGTGGCCTGCGATAACCTGCGTGACGAAATCACTCCCACCATTGAACCCACGAATGTCGATTACCAATCCCTTTCTAGAATTCAAAAGGCCGATAACTTCATTCATTGCTTTCTCCGCATCCTTCATGGAGTCTGTGCCTTTTATATTGAGGTAGCCGATGCTCTCGGGCAATTTGGCACTTGTGAGGTTAGACGTGTGCTGCTTAATGTCGGTGATATATTTTTTTACCACATCGAAGTCGTAATCTTCCTGAGCTTTTGTAATGATCACTTTCCTGTTTACAACCCGAAGCAATCCTCCCGGATAGACGGGAAGAGTTCCATTCGTTGGATACAAATTGACGTGATTGTCGTTCAGCAGATTGATCATGTCAGTGAATATTTTGTATAACTGCCCATCGGTGGTAGATACATTGACAAGCGGCCTGAAATCGTCATGCACTTTTTGCCAGTCGATTTGTTTTACTTCGAATAAACCGTATTTCGTGTCGAAGGCTTTCCAGAAATACTCGAAGTTGTTGACTGGATCATTTGGCTTTTCAACGCCAACAAGGTCTTCAGCACACGATGCAGACAATGCCGCAATTGTCGCGATAGCAAAATATTTTTTTAATCTCATGATCTTACTTTTTAGAATTGGTGGTAAATGGATGCGCGTACAGCTTGTGACTTTGCGCGGAAAATTTGTTCAGTCTTCACCTGGTACCAGGCAAAGTCGTAGGTGAGCCCTGTTCCCCAGCGGTTGCTGAACTGGAAATCATAAGCCAGCGACATCTCCGGTGCCGTAAACTTTCCAATGCCAACCCAGTCACTGTTTTTGAAAAACCCTTCGAGTTGCGATGCATTCGGATACGACACGCTATTGTGATACGGCAGTCGTGTTACATTCGCTGCTAATGGCAGCCGGAAAGTAGCCATGAACTTGTGGTGTTCATTCACCCGATGTTGCGTTATGGCTTGAGGCGCTATACTCAACGCATTCATGATCCCTGCGCCAGTCCATCCCTGTGGATAGAACAACTCATTGGCTATACGCAATCCGGCAGCGACTTTGAAGGTCGATTGCTGCGTTGATCGAATTTTGTAGAAAGCTCCTAGCGAAACTTTGGCGGAAAAAAACGATCCACCAGCCGGGAATTTTTTCGTTTCTTTTTCACCCTTGTAGTTCTCTTCTTCAAAAAGCAGCATACGGTTGGGGTGATTGAGCGCTTTCATACCACCTAGCTTCAAATCGATATCAAAATTGACCAGCAGGCTATTTGACTCGAGCTGATAAAACAGCTTGACGCTCTTCGGCTTCGACTGATAGATCAAAGGCGAGGAATTCGCATCCAGAAATGTCTGTGACCCGATGCCGATCGCCAAGCCAATCCGGCTTTCAAGCGGCATCCACGGCCGTGTGTCTTCCTGCGCCAATGCCGTGAGAGCCGCAGCCATCGCAATAATTGTAATCGTAAAAATTTTCATTGAATATTGTTTTGGCGTAAGAACCGTTTTCGTGCCTTGCGGTTGCTTCGGAAACTGACAAGTAAGTCCAAATCGATCCGTTTAGACCGATTTTCACAAGTTAAGACTGCCGTTCAGCAAACTCCGATGGCGTAAGGCCGGTCTTCTTTTTAAAAACAGAATAAAAAGAGGCTTTCGAACTGAATCCGGATTCCTGAGCGATGCCCAATAGACTCAGGTTCTTCTTGGAAGGATCTTTCACCAGGTTTTTGAATTCTTCAACCCGCAACTCGTTGATGAGGTCAAAAAAATTTCCACCGTACACCGAATTGATCGCTTGCGAAACCTGATGGCGGGGAAGATGTGCTGCGTCAGCCAGTTCCGTTAGAGTGAGATTCGGTTTCAGGTAGAGTTTGCGATTGCCGAGCACATCTTTGATCTTGTTGAAATCCGATTGTGATTTTGCTTCGGAGTCGCGCGGCATTTTGGCAGGTTGTTTCTCCTTTGAAGCGGGCGCGTTAACGAGTCCGAACACCACGGGATCGGTCAGCGCCTTGTATGAAAGCCAGTAGAAAAGAAAAACCAATCCGATGAAATGAAAGTTGTAAATGGATGAAAGCACGGGTAGCTCGAAGCTTCTTGCAAAGAAAGCCAGTACGGCAATGATGGTGGTGCAGAAGACCAGTATCAGAAATGTGCGAAGCCATTCAATTCTCACCTGGTCTGCGCCTGAATATTCGTCTTTGAGTCTGCTTTCAAGCGTAATGTAAAACATGAGCAACCCGCCCTGGAAGACAATATGCAGCATTGATACGGCTTGATTGATCCATCCAAAATCAGCCAGCCTGGCGCGTTCAAAGTCCTGCAACATGAATCTCTTCATCTCTGCATCGAGCTGATAATAGGGAAGCATCTGGATCAGAAAGAAAATAAACGGAACAAACAACAGCGGATAGAGCCAGGCTTTGATGCTGTGCCTCATGATAGAGGCGACAAACATAAATAGCAGCGGCCAGTACAACGTTCCAATGATCCATGAGATCCGGCTCAGATGCGGGAACGTCATGAAGAACTCGCGATCATCGAACCCGACAAGCACGAGATGAAAGGAGAGCAGAAAAAGCAAGATCGAAAGAATCCGGTTCGCGGGTTGATTGTTTCGTGATCGAAGCAATAAGATCGCCAGGAAAATTCCCTGAAGACTTGCCGCAGAATAAACGATCCGAATGATCTGACTGGAATCCACCGCGCAAGATAACTACTCCACTTCTTCCAGTAAAAAGTCTTTCCCCATTCCGTAATTGATGAGCTCTTTCAAGCGATATCGTTCTAGTGTAAGCAGATCCTTGACTTTGAAATCGCCATTGGCCAGCACATTCTCGACAATAAACTCGTGTCTCTCACCGAAATTGATCAGGCGATATTTTTTTCCCGTGCGAAGTACGTCAAAAGATAAGCCGGCCATATCAAAATTTGAAAATTTGAAATTTAAAATTTGAAATTATAGTTCTTCCTCACGTTCGAGCATCAAAATCGATGCCTGTGGAACAATGAAATATTTTTCGCTTTCGTAGATCACCTCGATCGCTCCTTTTTGCAGAAAAATTGCAAGGTCGCCTTCCTGGGCCTGCAGCGGCAGATACTTTACCTGCTCATCTTTCCCTTTCCACATGTCGTCTTCGTCTGCCGGTAGTGGCAATGGGTAGCCCGGGCCAACCTTGATCACATAGCCGCTTTGGATCTTTTCTTTTTCCTGAACGCCAGGCGGAAGATAAAGTCCGCTATCAGTTTTGTCAGATTGTTTAGTCGGCTTGATCAGCACGCGATCGCCAACTACGATCAATTTTTTCAGTTTATTATCGGGCGTGATTTTCATGTACACTCTGTTAAGGGTCGTAAATCTCGGATAAAAAATGATTTCGGAAAAATTTCGAGATCAATCGAACAAGTCGGGTTGTTCGGTGGAACGGTCGACCAATCGCGGATCGATATTTTTTGAAGGCTTGATCCCCAACGTTTTAAATCGTTCGATACTGCGGACTATATTGCCGGGGCCTGACGTCAACTTGCTCATCGCTGTCTCGTAGGCATTCTGTGATTTTTTCAGCTGATTGCCAATCTCGATCAAGTCTTGTGTGAACCCAACAAATTTTTCGTATAACGATGTAGCGTGCCGGGCAATCTCCATCGTGTTCCTGTTTTGATACTCCTGCTTCCAAACGTTCTTGATCAATTGCAACGAAGGTATCAGGAGTGTCGGACTGACAAAGATGATTCGCTTTTCGAGCGCGTCATCGTACAGATTTTTCTCCGACTGAATGGCGAGAATGTAGGCAGGCTCTATCGGAATGAACATGATGATGAAGTCGAGACTGCGATCTGAAATACTTTGATAGTTTTTATCAGCAAGTAAACGCAGGTGTTGCCGAATGGAAACAATGTGCGCTTTGAGCGAAGTGATTTTTTCTTCTTCGCTTTGCGCATTCACAAAGTTGTCGTAGGCAGTCAAGCTCACTTTCGAATCGATGATCACCTGGCGGTTTTCCGGGAGACGGATGATCACGTCAGGTCTGCGTCTACGGCCTTCCTCGTTCGTGAAAGTCTCCTGGATTGTGTACTCGCGATCTTTCTCAAGCCCGGATTTCTGAAGGATACTTTCGAGAATGAATTCACCCCAGGCGCCTTGTGAACGTGTATCGCCTTTAAGAGCTTTGGTGAGATTTTCGGCCTCACGCGTCATCTGCAGATTGAGCTTCTGCAAACTTTCGAGCTGTTCGCGCAGAGCGGAATTTCGGGTGATGTTGTCTTTGTGCGTGTCTTCGACCTTCTTTTCAAACTCGGTGATCTTTTCACCCAATGGTTTTAATAGTTCGAAGAGACTGCTTTTATTTTGCTCGGTGAATTTTTTACTTTTTTCTTCCAGGATATCGTTCGCGAGATTTTTGAACTGAACACTGAATTTTTCGTGGATGCTTTCAATCTCCTGCTTTTGTTCGTTGAGCTTCTCCTGGAGGTTGCGGTAGTCAGCTTCAGTGGCTGCCAGGCTGTTGAGTGCTTCGATCGTTTTTTTGCGTTCGGCTTCGATCTCTTTGCGGGAATCAGCGATCTGTTGAAGAAGGAGCTTGTTCTTTTCCTGCTCCACGATAACCGCTGTGTTGTCGTTGCCAATGGGACGGGGAAATTTCGAACGAACTGCGAACCACGTTAGAGTAACACCAGCGCCAGCTCCCAATATCAACCAAACAATTTCCATCGGGTAAAGGTACCATGAAATTCACGCTGTTGCATGGGAATCATTCTTTTTTTCAGGGGATTTTAAAACCGATCTGCTTCGGATTTTTGAAGGCAGGTTCGAGAAGGTCTTTAATCAACTGATAAATATTGCGTATGCTTTCGCTTTGTGCCAGATCATTTGATTCGAGCTTCTCAATTTTTTTTAGCAAGTCTTTGTACGAAGCTATTAGTGCTCTCATTCGAACAAATACTCTCATGATTTGAATATTGACGGCAATCGCGGTTTTACTTGTTAAGACGGATGATAACATTGCAACTCCCTGTTCAGTGAAGGCATATGAGAGGTATTTAGAATGTTGGCCATGACCTTTTAAGGCTGAATCATTTCTGATTGCCTTTTGCTCTGTGGTGGTTAGTACAAACAGGAAATCAGCAGGAAATCGGTTTCGATTCCTCTTCACAGCTTGCTTAAGTTGCTTTGTTGGTACCTTATAGAGTTCTGCCAAGTCTGAATCTAAAATGACCCTTTGGCCCCGCAGTATCATGATCACATGTTCGATGGCATGATCATTGACTTTTGTTGATTTTGACATAGTGTTTATTTTTTGAGAGAATTTCTAAGGCCGCGATTTGTGACGTTAGAAATCCGTGAATCTTAAGGTCACAATTTGTGACCTTAAGATTTTCGATGAATTGTGTTTCAATCCATCAGTCGAGAATAGAAAAAATATCACAAACAATTTCAAGCCGTATTTTGTTAGCTTTGTAGACTGAAAACCCGATTTATGGAGGCATTGATTCATTCGAGTAAAGACGCCATCGCATTAGAAGATAAATATGGAGCGCATAACTACCATCCGCTTCCCGTTGTGCTGACCAAGGGCGAAGGCGTTTTTCTTTGGGACGTTGAAGGCAAACGCTATTTTGATTTTCTCTCGGCATACAGCGCAGTGAATCAAGGTCATTGTCATCCCCGGATCATCAACGCGATGATCGAACAGGCAAAGGAACTCACACTGACATCCCGTGCATTCTACAATGACAAGCTTGGCCTTGCGGAAAAACTTATTTGCGAAACATTCGGCTATCAGAAAGCGCTGTTCATGAATAGTGGTGCGGAAGCCAATGAGACCGCTATCAAACTTGCACGCAAGTGGGGTTATTTGAAAAAAGGAATTCCAGACCAGAAAGCAGTGATCGTTGCGCTTTCAAAAAATTTTCACGGACGTACAACGACCATTATATCTGCATCAACCGACCCATCAGCACGTAAAGGATTTGGTCCCTTCATGCCGGGCTTCGAAATTATTGAATACGATGATGTTGCTTCGCTTGAGAAAGCACTATCGAATCCAAACGTGTGTGGACTTTTGATCGAGCCTATCCAGGGAGAGGCTGGCGTTTATGTTCCGCATGACGGATATCTGAAATCAGCAGCCGAGATCTGCAAAAGGAACAATGTGCTGCTGATGATGGACGAAATACAAACCGGGATAGCACGCACCGGAAAAATGCTGGCATCAGACCATGAAGACGTTCGCGCTGATATTCTTATTCTCGGAAAAGCGCTGTCAGGAGGAGTGATGCCGATCTCTTGTGTTCTGGCTGATGATCACATTATGCTTACGATCAAACCCGGTGAGCACGGAAGTACGTTCGGAGGGAACCCGCTTGCTGCCGCAGTATGCATTGAATCGCTGCAAGTAGTAAAGGACGAAAGATTAGCGGAAAATGCCGAGCGCCTTGGGATAGTTTTTCGCGAGCGAATGAAGGCGCTGATCAGCAAAACTAAAATGATCACGCTGGTGAGAGGAAAGGGTTTGCTCAACGCGATTGTCATCAACGATACGCCTGACAGCGAAACTGCCTGGAACCTTTGCCTGGATTTTGCAAAGAACGGATTACTCGCAAAGCCTACCCATGGAAATATCATAAGACTGGCTCCGCCTCTCGTGATCAATGAAGACCAGATTCACGAATGTTGCGACATAATTGAGAGGTCTGTGCTGTCGATTTGAATAACATAAAGCAATTGGCTTATTCATTTCTCAACGCATCCACCGGATTAGCCATCGCAGCTTTGGTGACCTGCACAATCACAGTTAATAAAGAAACGACCAATACTGCTGCTGCCGTGATCAGAAAAATATACCAGGTCAGATCGGTGTGATAAGCATAGCTTTCTAAAAATTGTTGCATCAGGTAATACGAAAGCGGGCAACCGATAAGAGCCGAGACGATCGTTAGCTTTACAAAATCGCGCGACATCATCGATACAATTCGGCTCACCGAGGCGCCCAGAGTTTTGCGAATGCTGATCTCTTTTCGTTTTTTCTCTGCGGTGTACGCTGCAAGTCCGAGCAAACCAAGTCCGGAGATGATGATCGCCATCACAGTGAATCCAAGTGCCAACGAACCAATTACCCGCTCGTTATTATAGAGTTTTTCAAAATCATCTTCGAGAAAGGAATAAGCGAATGGGTATTCGGGATTGTATTTTTTATAGAGCGCTGCCAGTCGATCGATAGTCTCCTTGGTTTTGGCTCCATCAAACCTTACGAAAACAGATCCGGTCCATTCCGGCTTGCACATGAGAACGATTGGATCAATGGCTTCATGCATGGAGCGGCTGTGAAAATCATCGATCACACCAACAATTTTCCCTTTTCGTCCCCATTGAACGATTTCAACACCCAAGGGCTCGCTGAGGTTCATCACGTCTTGTGCGCGCTTAGAGACGATGAAGCTGCTGGTATCCTGAAATTCTCTTTTGAAAGATCGGCCTTCGACAATTCTCAAACCCATTGTTTCAATGAAATCATAATCCACAACCACGGTCCTGAAAAATACCTGGTCTATTTCGGCTTTACCGGGCCAGGAGACCGAACCGTTTTGATTTTGAACTTGCACCAACGTGGAGTTCGATTTGCCGATGCTTTTGATTCCGGGAAACTGAAGCGCTTCATTCTTGAAAGCCTCGAAGCTATTGAACAATTTTCCACGTGTGCTGAAACTCATGATCGACTCGCGGTCATAGCCGATATTCTTGTTCCGGATGTATTCGATCTGGTTATAGACGACCAGCGAGCATGCAACAAGAATAACCGTAAGAGCAAACTGGAAGATCACAAGAGCTTTTCGCAGTGAACTCCCGCTAACCGCTGATCCGGAACCTCCCTTTAAAACCTGCACAGGCTGGTATGACGAAAGAAAGAATGCAGGATAGCTGCCTGCGAGGAGCCCGGTAACCAAAACGATCAGTATCACCGTTGTAAAAAACCTGAGTTCAAATAATGCCAGCACGATCTCTTTCGACACGAGCAAATTGAACAACGGTAAGGTCAGGTATACGATCGCGATAGCAATCAGCATGGCGATAAGGCTGATCAAAGTTGACTCTGCGATAAACTGCATAACGAGAGACTTCCGCTGCGCGCCCACCACTTTTCTCACACCAACTTCTTTCGCGCGATTGGCGGCTTTCGCAGTGGCCATGTTCATGAAATTGATGCAGGCGATCACAAGAATGAAAACAGCTACCACCGAAAAGATCTGCACGTACGTGATCCGGCCGCCAATGGGTTTGCCATCTTCATATTGCGAGTGGAGATAGAAGTCGGTGAATGGCTGCAGAAAGAAAGTTCCGCCTGCATTTTCATCTGCTTTTGCCAGCGCAAGCCGTCTTTTGTTGAGCGTATTGGTGAGTTGTTCCGCTTTCGCGGGAACGAAGAGTTTTACATAAAGCGGATGAACATAATTTCCCCAACTGAAACCGTCACCGCGATTCTTTTTGTAAACCGCGAAAGGCAATACATAGTCAAATTTGATCGATGACGCGGTTGTAATGTCAGCGAACACCGCGGCTATTGTATAGTCCGTCTGGTTGCTCATCCGAACTGTTTTCCCTACTGCGTCATCATCACCGAAAAGCTTTTTTGCGAGTCGCGCGGAGATTGAAATGGAGACAATGTCTGTTGAATCCATATTGGGTTTTCCGGAAATGATGGGAAAACTGAAGAGTTTGAAAAAATCCGGATCGGCATAAATTCCGGTTTCTAAAAATGCGTTATCGCCAACTTGAAAAAGCTGGTTGTTACTGAACATCGTCCGCACCGCCATTTCAACTTCGGGGTCATTATCAAGCATGTCTTCGGCTAAAGGTCCGGGCGTGATGGTCCAGGTCATTGTTTTTCCATCGTTCAAGGTCAGATTTGATATGACCTGGAATATCTTCTCACTGTCTTTGTGGAAGGTATCTTTTTTCACTTCGTCATTCACCCACAGGTAAATGAACAACGCACAAGTCAAGCCCGAGGCCAGGCCAAACACGTTGATAAACGAATAAAGCTTTTGGCGCAGGAAATTGCGGAGAGCTACAGTGAAAAAGTTTTTGAGCATGTGTGAGATTTTTTGAAAGGACGAGAATACTACCGGAAAGTTGCATTAATTCCTATAGAAATCTGTCACCGAAAAGGGAGCGGTTACCGCATGATTCCTGCGGTAGCCAATTCTGCGCGGAGTTGCTCGGGGTTCTTAAATAAGATGGTATTCAGGCCCACAGCACGACCACCGTGAATATTTTTTACGTTGTCGTCTATGAAGATGGCGTTCGAGGGCGTGACTTTATGCCTGTCGAAAAGGATCTGAAAGAAATCCGGAAAGGGCTTGCGCGTTTTTTCCCGGCCCGAAACTACTATGCCTTCAAACCAATGTAAGAACTCGAAGTTGTCGAGGGCCCAGGGAAAAGTTTCTGCCGACCAGTTTGTCAACGCGTAGAGACGAAATTTTTTTGATTCTTTCAACGAGCGGAGGATCTGAACCGTTTCGGTGATCGGTCCTCCGATAGTCTCCTGCCATCGACTTCCCCAGGCAGTAATGGCTTCTTCCCACTCCGGATGTTTAGCTACAAGTTCTTTAACAGCTTCATCAAATGTTCGTCCTGCATCCTGCTGATCGTTCCACTCGCTGGTACAAATGTTTTCCAGGAACCATGTGATCTGTTCTTCGTCCTTTAGAATTTTGCGATAGAGATAACGCGGATTCCAATCGATGAGGACGTTGCCTAAATCGAAGATGATGGTGTCGATCTTTTGTTGCATCAGGATAAGCGTTGAAGGATACGATTTGCAATTTGGTCTGACGTAATGCGGGTCAGACAAGGGAATCCACCGACATAACATGTCTCACGGCCGTAAACCGAACATGGCCTGCACGGTAACTCGTTTTGTGGAACCTGAATAACACTTTCAGGTCCGGCAGTAAGTGGCCCAAAACCAACATTCGGGTGCGTTCCTCCCCAGATAGAAAGCACAGGAACACCGGCAAGCGCTGCCAGGTGCATGTTGGATGAGTCAACACACAACATGAGATCGAGACTTTGCATCAATGCGATTTCCTGCCTGATCTTCAGCTGGTCGGCAACAACCTCACATTGGCCGGGGAACTTTTGTTTTAAGCTTTCAAAATATTTTACCTCACGTGGTCCACCGCCAAACAGGAAAAACTTGGCTGATGTTTTTTTGAGCACTCCTTCAATCACTTCGGGGTAGTTTTCCAAAGGCCAGATCTTGGAGGCGTGCATGGCGAATGGCGCTATGCCGATCCATTTTTCTTTCTTGCGGATATTTTTTTGCGCGAGCCAGTCTGACGCTGCAACTTGCAATGAATCGTTCAGCGTAAAGAATGGTGGAGGAAGCATGGGAAATGAAAAACCAGCCTTCTCAAATGCCTGACGGTATCGCTCCACAGTATGGGGCAGCGGTTTTGTTATTTTATTGTCTCTTCGCGAGAATTCCTGTTTTTCTTTTCTTCCCTTATCAACAACAACGACATCCGTTCCGAAGATCTTAAAGAGACTGCGCAGGAATACCGTGCGAATGTGGTCATGTACATCGATCACTACATCATATTCTGCTTTGCGGATCAATGTTCGAAAGAGATCGCGCATGCCAAAAATTCCATTATAGGTGTAATCAACGTCAGCCGGAAATGTAACCACGCGTTCCATGTCATAGAAAAACGGAGCGTACTTCGGCCGCGTCACTACGGTAACTTCAACATCCTGATGTGCGTGAACTAGGGATTTGATAACCGGTACCAGCAAGGCAACGTCTCCCATCGCTGAGAAACGCAAAACAAGAATTTTTTTCAAGGACACGTTATGAAAGTAAAACTAAATGGGGTGACGATCAACAGTTAAACGCTTCTGCCTCACGAATTGTTAGACGAAGCGTTTTTTTTCTCGTACAACATCGGGTTCAACGAGGCGTCATTGTACATTTTCATTTGTCTATAAACCTTGAATTTTCGGTTTCCGTTCCGGATGTCTTCGATTAATTCATCATATGCCGTGCGCATATCTTCGCGTTGCTCCATCAGCACATTCAGTTTCGACTGGCATTTGGCAATATGTTCTGCCGAAGCATCGACTCGCTCAGTCTGTTCCTTCATGTGATAGATCTTCAGTAACAAAATGCTCATTCTGTCGAGGAGCCACGCTGGTGTTTCGGAATTCATTCTGGCGTTCGGCTTGGGAACAATGCTGCCGAATGCTTTCAGAAATTCGTCATCGATGCGTTCCACCATATCGGTGCGGTCCTGGTTTGATTTGTCAATTCGCCTCTTAATGGCAATTCCTTCCGCGGGTGCAATTTCGGGCTTGCGAATAATGTCTTCGAGGTGCCACTGCACAGTATCGATCCAATTTTTTCCATACAGCAAGCTTTCAAACGAGCCAGCCGGGAACGGATTTTTGATCACTGTATCCACATCATCATTCAAGTGGTAGTCCTCAATACTCTTTTGAAAGACTTTGTAGCAAGCGCCAGCGTTCAACATGGCGGCAAAGTTAACTTTCGCTGTTCGAATTCCGAGACGCGATGCCCGATAAAAAAGTCGCAAATCACCTGAATTTTATTTTTTTGTAATCGATATTGTTCTAAATCTTACATGTCATCGCATCATTTCGTGAGGGAAGGTCAGGAGCCTGCAGTCTTTGTACTGGACCCTGTCGGCTTTGAGTTGGTCGGGCCATTGTTGGAGTGGGCCCCTTTGATCATGGTGAATGACAGTGCTTTGGCTGCTGTCTCGGCTTGGGGAATAAAGATCGATGTTGTGATCGCACCGGAAGATCGCGTCAGGCAACTTACTGGCGAACTGGCCGATCAGGCTCCCGTTAAAATTCTATCGGCCGGATCAGATCCGATAGAAACGGTGCTGTTTTACCTGACCCGTGTTGATCAAATGGCGATTACAATCGTTACCGGATCAGCAATTCGCCCCGAGAAAATTGCAGTTCCGCCTGCGATGTCGGTAACCATTTTGAATGCCGAGATCCGGTGGTTTCACGTTTCATCAGGTAGGCTGAAAAAATGGTATCCGGCTGGGGCGAAGTTCAGATTCCCTGCCGGCAAGGAACCATCGTTAAAGCTTGGCATTGAAGGATCGGGGGTGTTTCGATCCGTTGCTGATGGCATTGTCGAGCTTGAAGATTCTGGCCCGTTCTGGGTAGGAGAAGTTTCGTGAAAAATTTCCGGGAGCAGCTAGGGGTAGTGGAATTTATGATTGTCATAACCACAAATGGCCCAAAACCGTAAATTACACCGATTATAATCTCACAAGCGGTGGAATTTCCGGAACAACAGCAACTTACAGCGCTGGCAGCGGGCGACATTAACGCTTTTGAGATGATTTTTCGGACACATTACCAGCCTCTTTGCAACTACGCATATACGTTTCTTCAGGATAAAGAGGAGGCTGAAGAGATTGTTCAATCAACCTTTCTTTCCGTGTGGGAAAAGAAAGAGGCGCTCGCCATCCGCACCGGTGTCAAACCGTACCTCTATGCCATGGTAAGGAATGCCTGCCTCAACGTGATCAAACACGAAAAGATCAAACAAAAGCACGCGGTTGAAGAACTGGCCACCGGTATTCATAGTCACGATTCGGTTTCGCAGGCTGTTGCTTCATCTGAACTTGAACTTCGAATTCAATCTGCTATGGAAGTGTTACCTGAGCAATGCAGGCTTGTGTTTAAACTCAGCAGATTTGAAGAATTGAAATACTCAGAGATTGCCGAGCAGTTGAATATTTCAGTGAAGACTGTGGAGAACCATATGGGCAAGGCGCTGAAGATCATGCGTGAGCAGCTTCGCGATTACTTGCCGGTATTGATTGTATTAATGAATGGATTTTTGAATTGATTGGAAAATACACAACACGATATTGACGATCTGATCGGTAAATATTTGTCGGGAGAATCTTCTTCTGAGGAAAACAAACTGGTCGAGAAATGGATTGCTGCTGACGAGGCTAACCGAAACTACTTCAATCATGTCAAGCTCATTTTTGATAAAGCTGCAACGGTGAGGGAGATCCAGCAATTCGATACTGATCAGGCATGGAAGAAACTGAAATCCAAAATGCGAGGCAAACCAGAGGGCCGTGTTGTACCGATGGCCGCGCCTTCATCGACCAATTGGATGGTCCGTATTGCGGCATCAATCGTTATTATCATTGGAGTCGGGTTCTTTACCTATCGTTATTTTACAGACAAGACTACCGCACCCGTTGAATTTGCGGCAGATCAATCGATCAAGAGCGATACACTTCCCGATGGAACGTCCGTGGTGCTGAATAAAAAGACTGAGCTGGCCTATTCGCTAGATCGTAGGGCAAAAAAGCGTATTGTGAAACTCAAAGGCGAAGCGTTCTTCGAGATACATCCTGATGCGGAGCAGTCGTTCGAAGTTGATGCGGAAGATGTATTGATCCGCGATATCGGAACATCATTCAATGTAAAAGCATATGCGGAAGGCGGTACCGTAGAGGTGTTTGTTGAAGAAGGTGAAGTAGAGCTTTACACAGCAACGAATGAGGGAATTCATGTACATGCAGGAGAAACAGGTGTTTACCATCGCGACACTAAAACGTTCACCCTGGAGAAGCCGGAGCCGAATGTAACATCATATAAATCGAAGGAATTCACTTTCTCAGATTCCAATTTGCAATCTATAGTTGATCGTGTCAATGAAGTTTATGATCGTAAGATCAAAATACAGCCGCACCTCGCCAGTTGCAGACTTACTGTTTCATTCAGTAACGAAAGTATTGAAGAAATTGCCGGTGTGATCGCAGAGACGCTGGGCCTCGCAGTTACGGCTGAAGGCAATGACCTTTTGCTGGAGGGCAAAGCATGTGAAAACTAAGGCGGTAATTTTTTTTACACTGTTTATCAGTCTGATCAACTTGCGGCTTTTAGCGCAAGGCACGCCATATCTCGAACGCGTGATCACGATAAGCTTCCAGGAAGAACGACTCGATGCGGCATTGAAACGCGTTGCCACGCAAGGAGGCTTCACGTTCTCTTACAGCCCGGCTGCACTTCAAACCGATCGCATGGTCTCCTTCAATTTCGTCAACAAGACAGTGCGTGAAATTCTCGATCAGTTTTTCAGCGGAACCGTTCAATATAAAGCCCGAGGAAAGTATGTTATTCTAACCCGTGCGCAAACCAGTTCGAGACAGTCGCAAACCTTCAGCGGATATATTGTTGACGAGTCTACAGGTCAACGTATGCGCGATGTTACAGTTTATGATCCCGTAACACTTTCATCGACCGTAACAGATCAGTTTGGTTTTTTTCAGATCCGGATTGATCATCCACCTGAAGACCTGAAACTCAGGATCAACAAGCAGAATTATTCCGACACCATCATTACAGTGCCTTCCCGGACCGGAAGGCTTTTGAGCGTTTCGATGAAAGGCAGTAAGGAAAAAATGAGCGTACTTGCCGACAGTGTTCATCAAAAATTTAAACGATTCTGGCAGAAGACTAAACTCTTCACAAAAGGGCGCATCAACGAGGCGAACATAAGCGACACCATTCATCGCAAAACTCAGATCTCGTTTCTTCCTTTTATAGGAACTAATCACGCGCTTAGCGGCACGGTTATCAACGACTATTCATTCAACGTATTGGGCGGATATTCGATGGGAGTTCGAAAGCTGGAGATAGGCAGTATTTTCAATATTGTGCGCGGTGATGTGCACGGAGTTCAGCTCGCTGGAAATTTCAACGCGATTGGCGGAGAGACGCGTGGCGTTCAGCTTGCAGGAATTTTCAATGCGAACCGCGGCCCGGTGAGTGGTGCGCAACTCGCAGGTATATTTAATTTTCACTGGAGAGAAGTTGAGGATTTTGCCGGAGCTGGAATTTTGAACGTTAACATGAAAGGATCGGATGCCGTTGAACTAGCCGGCATCGCCAATGCAACCATCGGAGATCAGACGCTTCCTCATGCGGCCGGAATTCTGAATTTTGCAACTGGCAACGCGCGAAGCCAGGTTGCTGGAGTTTTCAATTTTTCGGCAAAGCGTGTTCGCGGATGGCAGGGCGGTGGTGTATTCAATTTTGCAGCTAAAGATGTGACTGGCGCGCAGACCGCAGGTGTGTTTAATTTCTCCGGAAAGACGGTTCACGGAGCGCAGATCGCAGGTGTGTTGAATTTTGCAAAAAAAGTGAAAGGTGTGCAATTTGGGTTGATCAATGTTTCCGATAGTGTTGGTGGCGTGCCAATCGGTCTACTCAGTGTCGTGATGAAAGGCTATCACAAGTTCGAGGTTTCTGCTGACGAGATCTTTTACACCAACTTTGCATTTCGAACCGGAGTTAGGCAATTCTACAACATTATTATGGCAGGGGCGAAACCCGCCTCATTCAATGACACGAGCACGCACTGGACATTCGGTTATGGTGTTGGTACAGCGCCCCGCATTTCGAAAAAGACATTTCTCAATCTGGACATAACAAGTCAGCAGATCGTTCAGGGTGGATCTATCGAATCGGTTAATATGCTCAACAAAGTGTACCTCGGGCTCGATTACCAGTTTGCGAAAAAAATGAGCTTGACGTTCGGAGCCACACTCAACGGTTGGCTGACGGACATGAACCACGAGGCTACGCGCTGGACTTTATTCTCTGACATAAAGCCCAATGTTTTTTACGACAAGAGCGTTGGTGATCACAACAACTTGAAGATGTGGGTAGGCGGCAAGATAGGGTTGAGGTTTTTGTAGCGCATGATGCAGTTTTTTGAAAGGGCTTTTTTAGTTACCCTGCCGCTTCTGCCAAGGTTTCCTTTTCAGCGCTCGTAACTCTCAACACAGGAGGCTCTAGCGAGCCGTCCTACGCTCACGCCTTTATAGAAACAGGATGCTCCTAACGGAGCGGACAACTTCTTTCCTCCGATCTAGTTCTCTGCACGCTCCACTAGGAGCGCCCCGTTTCTATGTGCAAGAAGGGAAAGCGCGCAGTGGCTCGCTAGAGCCTCCTGAAGAGTTCGGTCGCAGTCACGTTGATCAACTTGAAACCGCTAAGACCCACGAAATGAACAGAAACGAAATGCTCAACTATCTTTGAGCGCTTCCTTACACCAGATACTTAGCGATCTGATCCAAATTCACCCTTTCGATTGGATGATGCGTTTCTTGTAGCAACACAAACTTTCCATGAGGAAGAAGATCAGCTACCTCAATGGAATAGTCGCGGTCAGCCATGTCGTCATGATCGCCAAGTAATACGTTCACAGGATGCTGAATGCTGGAAAGAATTTGAGGAGATAAAAGTGGATTGCTTCCAAGCATGCTCATCATATCTCCCGTTTTACCAAGCAACACGCGCCAATCGTTGGGATGATGTCGATGCTCAAGCACACGTGCGAAAGCAGGAACCTTCTCCAGGATCTTCTCCGGATTAACTTTCTTCACTTCGCGCGCTGCCGACTCTACACTCCAATCGAATTTTGTTCCGAGCACGGTTATCTTTCCGACCCGGGCAGGCTTTTTATGCGCTAACCACAACGCGACATAACCACCCATGCTGTATCCGAATATATCGGCTTGTGTAATGTCTTCAGCGTCCATGAAGTTTACCACGTCTTCAGTGAAAGACTCTATTCCGAATGAATTGCGGAAAGGGGCTCCAGAGTGACCGGAAAAATTCAGTGAGTAGACAGATCTTCCCTTGTTTTCAAGAAGGTGCTTTAAAGTGTCGAGTTGAGATTTCGAGCCGAGCGCTCCGTGAAGAAGCAGGACAGGATTCATTTCAATATCCAGCTTCAACAGGTTGAGGTTGTAACACTACATCGGGCTTCGATCCGAGCTGCTTCAATAATTTAGCATGACTGACGAGCGCACCAATGAATGTTGGCTCCGATTTGTATGGAATGCCGAATTCTTCTGCAGTGTATTTCACGATAGGAGAAATGTTTCTGTAATGAACATGACAGATGTTTGGAAACAAGTGATGCTCCACCTGGAAATTCAATCCACCTACATACCAGTTGAGGATCCGGTTGTTGTTGGCGAAGTTGGTTGTGGTAAGCATCTGGTGAATGGCCCAGCTGTTTTCCATTTTACCATTGTCGTCAGGCATGGGATACTCGGTGCCATCGATCACGTGAGCTGGCTGAAAAATAATGGCCAGTATAAATCCGCCAACATAATGCATGGCGAGGAAACCCACCAGGATCTGCCACCAGGTAACATCCAAAAGTATAGCAGGTAGAACAGCGATGTATCCGATGTAAAATGCCTTACTGGCAAGAAGTATAGCCCACTCTGCAGCGTAGTTCGCTTTTTGTTTCTTAACCATGCCGTCTTTGTGATAACGGAGGATGCGAACAAAATCTTTCACCACAACCCACACCAGTGTAAGGAGTCCGTAGAAGAACCATGCGTAGAGATGTTGAAATTTATGGAATGACTTCCATGGACCATAAGGGGTCATGCGAAGAATTCCACGGGGACTAATGTCTTCATCGACTTCGTGAATATTCGTATAGGTGTGGTGAAGGACGTTGTGCTGAACTTTCCAGTTGAATGCATTTCCACCAACGATGTTAAGCGATAATCCTAAAAGATTGTTGATCCAGGATTTGTTGGAGTATCCTCCGTGATTCGCATCGTGCATGACTGACAAACCAATTCCAGCCATTCCCATTCCCATCACAACACAGAGTCCGAGCATCAGCCACGGATTTGTTACCGTTGATGTGATCATCAGGATGTACGGTACAAAATATATGGCAAACATTGCTGCTGTTTTGATCTTCATCTCACTGTTTGCATAGCGGCTGATGTTGTTGCTTTTGAAATATTCATTCACACGCTGATTGAGTGTGGAAAAAAAATCGGAGCGGTTGGATGCAAAACGGATGGTTGACTTCATAGCTAAGGGGTGAAAAATCTTTACATCAACGATAAGGTGACGAAATGAATCTTTAAAGCTACGAATAAATTGAGGTAATAACGAGCGTTAGGCGTTGAAATACAGAGAAGTAACGGGTGATTTACGTGTAATTACTGAGAATTATGCAAGTTCCGCAATTATCGTTCGTCCGCCTTTGGTAACATCGCCAATTTTTACGGTGACTTTTGCATCAAGCGGTAAAAAAACGTCAACGCGCGAACCGAACTTAATGAAGCCAAACTCCTGACCTTGCTCGAGTGAAACACCTTCTTTTACGTACCACTTGATTCTTCTCGCCAGTGCACCGGCAATTTGCCGGAAAAGAATTTCTACTCCGTTGTTCATCCGAACGGCAATGGTTGTTCGTTCATTTTCGGTGCTCGATTTTGGATGCCACGCTACGAGATATTTTCCTGGGTGATATTTAAAAAAACTGATCAGTCCGGTGACGGGCATACGATTGACATGAACGTTTACCGGAGACATGAAAATTGACACCTGTTTTCTTTTTTCCTTAAAATATTCTGTCTCGATAGTCTCCTCGATCACGACAACTTTTCCATCAGCAGGAGCAAGTACATGTTTTGTGTTTTTGGTGATTGAAAAAACCGGATTGCGAAAGAATTGAAGGATCAGCAGATAGAAGATGACGCTCACCAGTATGGCTGAGTTTTGAATCAGCGCGCTGTCCGGAAAAAAATAGAACAATACCCAATTGAGTCCGAAGAGAACGATGAGCAAAATAAAAAGAATGGTATGGCCTTCGCGGTGAATTGTCATGTGTGTGTAAAATGAACGAAGCAGGGATCGTCCTGCTTCGCAAAGTTATTTTATTTCAACGAAACTGAAAAAATTTAGTAGCCTCCGCGGTACTTGTAGGTTTTCGCTACTTTGTCGATAGCAACCATATAAGCTGCTATTCGCATCGGCACGTTATATTCTTTTGAAGTTTTGTAAACGTTGATGAATGCGTCTTTCATGATTCGATCGGAGCGCCTGTTCACGCGATCTGCCGTCCACTTGTAGCCGAGACGATTTTGAACCCACTCGAAATACGAAACGGTTACACCACCTGCGTTCGCAAGAATGTCGGGCACAACCATGATGCCTTTCTCATTGATGATGTTGTCGGCCTTCGATGACGTAGGACCGTTTGCGCCTTCAACGATCAACTTCGCTTTGATGGCAGCAGCGTTTGAGCCGGTGATCACGTCTTCTGTTGCTGCGGGCACCAGCAAGTCGACAGGAAGCGTAAGAAGATCATCGTTGCCGATCTTCTCAGCTCCGGCAAAACCTTCGAGTGATCCTTTGTTCGCTTCACGATAACGCACTGCAGCTTCGATGTCGAGCCCCTTTTCATTATAGTAAGCTCCTGAGATATCGCTTACCGATTGAACGAGCAAGCCGCGCTCATTGAGCAAGCGTGCTGCCCATGAGCCCACGTTACCAAAACCCTGAACTGCGCATGTTGCTTTATACGGATTGATCTTCAATTTTTCCATGGCAGCCATAGCAGTTACCATTACTCCGCGACCGGTTGCTTCCGTTCTTCCCAACGAACCGCCCATTACGATCGGTTTGCCGGTAACGACAGCGTGAGTTGTCATGCCTTTGTTTCTTGAATATTGGTCCATCAACCACGCCATTTCGCGCGGGCCGGTTCCCATGTCGGGAGCGGGGATATCCTGGTCAGGCCCGAATACATCAGCCATGGCTTGTGTGTAGGCGCGCATGAGCCGTTCGATTTCACCTGCAGACATTTCGCGTGGATTGCAGGCAACGCCACCTTTTGCTCCACCATAAGGAATGTCAACCACCGCGCATTTCCACGTCATCCAGGCTGCGAGCGCCTTCACTTCGTCAAGGTTCACGTTCATGTCGAAGCGGATACCGCCCTTCGATGGACCGAGAATAGTCGAGTGGATTACGCGATATCCTTCGAAAACTTTGATCGTCCCGTCATCCATTGTCACAGGAAGCGACACGATGACCTGTCGCGCAGGATTTTTCAAGACGTTGTAGATCTCGTCTTCAAGGCCCAGGATCTGCGATGCCACTTGAAAGCGTGACATCATGGCTTCAAAAGGATTCTCCCTGTCTTTCAATCCCGGTGCTGGCTCAATGTATCCCATAGTATGGTTTTATTATTTCAAGATGCGATAAAAGAAAAATGCCGACAGCGTATTTTGGTTGATTTTGGTGTCGTTAAAACGGTTGCAAAGATAAATAAATAACGATCACTGCTTTCACCTTCTTGTAAATTGGTTTTTCACAAAAAGGTAATATAAGTGCCTGCGCCTGATCAAGTTTAGAAAATAATTTATGGTCTTTGATCAGGTTGCCACATGAAAATTTTGAATTCATTGGAAGGAAAATCATGGAGAAAATCCACCAGAGGTTTTCAGAAGATTTCGATGTATGCAACGATGAAGGGTGCGGAGATCAGCAATCCATCGAAACGATCGAGAAAGCCACCGTGGCCGGGCAGAGAATCACCGGAGTCTTTGA
>CBHROW010000002.1:0-45376 GCA_966080355.1 uncultured Chryseosolibacter sp. | reverse complement strand
CTTGTATAAAAGATAGTTGCCATAGAGGTCGGTGAACCGGGCGATCAAGCGGGAAGGCAAAAAGGATATCGTTTGTTTGAATCCCGTGGCGAAGATCACAAGATCACACTCGAGCGTTTCTCCTGTTGTGAGAATAACCTTTCTATCGCCAAAGAATTCAATGCCTGCTCTTGTCGTAAGTATCCTGCCTTGAGAAACGCGTTCGAAAAACTCCGGAGTTTCAACGGCAATCTCCCCGAATAACACCTGGTCCATAATGCCCGAACTAGGTAAAAGTCCCGAGGCGCGAAGCTTCTGCTTTTTTGCCAAATGTTTTTCAACGAGGGATATTATCAATTTCGGGATCCCGGTGCCATGCAGCAGCCTTTCTCCGAATGAACGCTTGTCGAGTTTGACCATGGCTTCACCCAGCCTGTTCAGGAACAAGTATTTCGAGTTGATGCCGCGGATAAATCGAGGTATCTTCCACTTCGCTTCACGAAAAAGCAAATGGCACGATGCTGCCGTGTTAGATGCCGCGGTGACGACATCTGTCGCGGATTTACCGTATCCAACAACTACAGTTCGCAAGCCCTTCGACAATTCATCATTTGTAAACTGAGAGCTGTGCATGATCTTGCCCCCGCTATCAAGAAATAACTGTTGCCCCGGTATGGCTGGAGGATTGGGATCTGAAAATGTTCCGTTGCAAACGATAAGGAAATCCACGACTTCATCAAATGCGCGCTCATCGTTGGTGCCAGCTACATACCATTGATCATTGACAAAGTCCACTCGCGTCACATCGTGATTATATCGAACATGGTCTTCCACCTTGAATGTACGAGCGTAGGCTTTCAGGTATGACTGCATGTTCTCTCCTGTAGGCCACTCGGGAAATTCGTCTGGCATTGGGAAGTCGGAGAAAAAGTAAGTGTCCTTCGTATTTTGGGTGGCAAGCCCGGGGTATCTGCGCGATGGTGCCCACACGCCACCAAGCTCTGCTTCTTTTTCGAACACGATAACCTCGTGGCCGTACTCCAGACATGTTTTTGCAGTTACCAAACCGCTGATGCCTGCGCCAATTATCCCTATTCTTTTTTTTGAAGTCATTGCAAGAAAAATTACGGCTGTGTCGAAAATTATCTTGCAAAGTCATCAAACATTATTGCAGCCGCATAGAAACTATGTTTCGAAATGATATAATAATGTTGCATGTGCCTCAGGCAATTTGATGTCAACCCAACGTTTTACGCCTCAAAGAATCGAATTCTGTTCATGGGAAGTGCCTCTTTACGCAATGACGCTAATGCTTTTTTGCGCACGGTGGAAAGATTACAGGTCACAGCTAAAGCAATTTTTCAAGAGTGTCCGCGAACAGATCGATTTCGTCCAATGTATTGTAGTAGTGAGGTGAAACGCGTATCACCCACGGGACATTTTTTTCATCAAAGTCAATCAGCCCATAGGCCCGATAACTTGCTACCGCGTTAATATTCATGAGGTGAAGGCCTTTTAATAATTGATCGGGGGAGGGGCGGTCCAGGTGAAATGTTACAATTGCACTTTTTTCTTTTCCGCGATCCTGCAGCTTCACGGCATTCATTCCGGCCAGTTTGTTGCGTGTGTACTGGCCAAGTTTTTTTACCCGATTCCAAATTCTGTCCTCGCCCACGTCCCTGCAGTATTTTATCGCCTCTGCGGTTCCGAGTACTGTGGCGTAGGCAAATTCCCAATCCTCAAATCTCTTACCCGTTAACACAGGTCGATATTTATCTTTTTCAATCCATTCAGCTCCACGCATGTCGATGAACATTGGCTCCAGGCCAGACGCCAGCGCCCTTGCCGATACATATAACATTCCCGTTCCCCGAGGACCTCGCAAGAATTTCCTTCCGGTCATACTCGCAAAATCACAACCCAATGACATAACATCCAGCTTTGTTTGGCCAACCGATTGACACACGTCAAGAATGTACCAGCTGTCGTAGCCGGTCTGCGTTCGATAGTTCCGATAAATCGCACCAATCTCCATGACGGGTTGCACTAAGCCTGAATTTGTTGGCATATGAGTAATTGAAAGGAGTCTAGGACGCAACCGCCTTAGCTGAAGACTCAAGTCGTTCAGGTCAACACCTCCGGCTGGATCATTCTTGATGTGTACGACACGAACTCCTTTGTGCTTTTGTAACGAAAGGTATTGGATCTGATTTGAAACGAAATTATCTGCATCTGTGAGTATGACGTCACCTGTTTCAAAAGGTATCGATGACAGCGCACGCGAAAAAGAATCGGTAGCGCTTGAGGTAAAGGCCATTTCGGTAGGTTTGCAATTCAATAGGGTTGCAGCTTGATTGTAGAATTCCTCGATCGCTGACGCCCTCAGATCACTGGCCTCATAGCCTCCGATTTCCGACTCTAGTATCAGGTGATCTATGATAGACTCCGTTACCACATCAGGCATGAGCCCCGCACCTGCATTGTTCAAATGTACGGTCGATCTTGTTCCCTCTGTATCTTTTCTGAATTCAAAAATTTCGCTTTCAGAAAAGTCAACTGTTTTATTGTCTCTCAGCTGGTCCATTTAATAAAATTTTTAAGGAAGTAAAAGAAGGCATTAACCGTGGTTTAGTTTGTTTGCTTTCGATGGCAGCTCACCAACTGCATGATGTTCTATTTTGAGAGAGCCGATTCGATTGCCTTGATCAGGCGACCTTCGTCATCTTCACCATAGCCGCGGGAAGTATAAACGATTGTTCCTGATCGATCAATAAGGTATGCGGTTGGTAGCACCGAAATTTTGTATGCGGAGCCGATCCCTTCCGCATGGCTGATCATTTCATATTTGATTTTTTTCCTGGCCTTGTAGGCGTTGAGGTCCACGTCTTTTTTTTCGTGGTAATCCATGCCCAGCACAACTACATCAGAATATTTCTCATGGATCCGTTGAAGTAGGGGCTGCGTTTGTATGCAGGGCGCGCACCAGGTTGCCCAAAAGTCCATCAATACAACCTTGCCCTTGAGCGCAGATAACCTGACGTGCTGGCCATTCGCGTTTAGCAGGTCCCAGTCGGGTGCTTGCGTGCCGACAGATAACAGCGAACGGTTCGGCAAAGGATCTGGGGAGAGATTTGCAACTTGGATATCTGAGTCTGCGGTTGAAGAAAGTGACGGCACCCGAAAATATCCGGAGGGCAAAATGTTGTCGAGTCGTATAGCGCTGAACGACAGTGTAACGAAGTCCGTTGTATCGGATTTAAATCTGACGACCTTGCTGGGCATGAGGTCTCCGTTATTAAAATGAATTTGGATTCCTCCTCTATTGGCATTAGCTGATAAGAAAAGATAATGGCCACTTTCAGTCTCCTTGTATTTGATTTCATCAACTGATTTTTGAAATTCAACAAAAGTTGCCACCAGGTTGTCGTACAAGATCGTGCTGTAACCAACGTATCGTTTGATTGAACGAATAAACGTTAATGCCATCGTATAACTTATCCTCGTAATTAATGACCTCTAACAACGCTACCTCACTCACTGCCGATGCCTTGTACTTTAAGATGCGGAATATATCTTTTTCGAGAGTTATTGCGCCTTCGGCTTCTATGGTGTTGATTTTGCTTTTTCCACTGCCTTTGAATGACGCTGTGAGTGTCAGTGTTCTGCAATTCTGCAACGCGTCATAAGATTTGAGGAACAATGAATCTGCGTGCTGTGCGCAGCAATGTGACAAACAACCTAACAAAACAAAAGACAAGGAAAGTTTTTTCATGGTTTGTGACTGCTACACAAAATAGAACGTATTCAGCAGTCTGGTAAATAAACGTGAAAGCGGGTGGTATGAGCCAAAAGGACTGGTTCATAAAATGGGAAAAATGTTGCATCGTCTTTCCATGAAAAACTAGACCAACGACAGCGATGGCATTTGCCCAGAATAAAAATCCAAACTCAGCAAATCATTTTCTGGAACTTATGTTGCACTGATAACTTGGTTGATTGTGTAATAATGAAGACATCCGGTACGCGCGTGAATCTCTCATTGTTTCTGAAAAATTCAGCGAAGAGAAGGGGACTATTGGAATTTCCTTCTCTTCTCTTGCTTTGTTCGGATTATAGACGGCCAGGCAACTCTACTTCACACCTTTTTCCGCGTCCCAACTCTTTTGCAGCTTACGAACAAAAACGATCTGCCCGATGTGATAAGCATTGTGTGTGGCAATGTTAGTAAGCGTGCCTGCATTTTCTTTCAGCTGGGCTTCGCTGGCGGATGCAACCCAGTTCTCTAATTCCGTCATCACGTTCTTGCAATTGGATACAAGTTGCGCCCACTGTTTTTTATCAAAGTTGTCGAATGTTTCGTTGTTGTCTGCAGGACTGTCGCCAACTTTCTGGCCTTTGAATTTTTTGAGCTGGCGATCGTTCCAGAACCACAAATGATAAACAAGCTGACCGACCGAGTGATTTCCGCTTCCGTCTTTCCACATCGCTTGTTCGGCAGAAACGCCATCAATTGCTGTGTTCAAGGTCACAAACCAACCAGTTTCAGTATGCGTTGATTTGAGCGCATCGCCAAGCAATTTTTTTGTGTCTTGCGCTATTGCTGATGAAAATGCGAACATGAACATAAGGATCAGGGTTTGAGTTGATTTCATAAGTTTTGAGTTTTCTTGGTTTCAAAGATAGTTAAACGAAGGCGCGATGGTATCCCGAAGTTTACGTGGGAATCTAATTGCAGGTTGCAATAAACTACAAACCGCAAACTTTACCTTCTCAACGTCACGTAACCAGTCATCATTTTCCTATTCGCGTTAAATTCAATCTTATAGAAATAGGTTCCGGATGGAAGGTCGTTGCCCTTGTTATTCTGCCCGCGGAAAGCATGGGTGTCATTGTTGTAATTCGATACGCTGAAAACTTCGTCTCCCCAGCGATTGTAGATCGTCACTTTGTTCGAGCGGGTTTTTATAAATTTTTCTCTCGCTATTGCCTGAATTAAGGTTGGAAATCCTTCGTAGTAAACCAGCTTGAAGAGTTTATATCGGGCTGTGAAGCCACTTGGATTTCTTCTTGATTTATGTTCATGCATTCTTGCACGTATAGCTGTGGTGACTCCGACATACAATGTGGTATTCCGACATTCGTCATAATATAAATCCAGGCTGAAGGCATGAAGGCAATGTACCTTTCAATAACATTTACCGCCAGACCTGGAGTTGGGTGTTGGGCTTTTTCTAGTGTATTTATCGCGTTGGCTTTTTAAATCGCACCCACTAACATATCCGTCATCCTGAGCTTTGTGCGACCGGAGGGAGCGCATTGCGAAGGAACTGTAGTGGCATTGTGATTAGATCGAAGGGGTGTGCCGCTTCGGATCCTTCGCAAGACTCCCCCGTTGGTCGAGTCAGATCAGGATGACGGATTGAAAAGGGGAAGGCGGAAGCAAGCCACGCCTCGCAGCAAAGGTTGAAAGCCTAATGATTGAAAAAAAGAACGGTCGAAATGAGTTGATGGCTCAACAAGTTTTCCGCAAGTGATGATCACTCTTTTTTATTCTATAATCATCCTTAAGCACAAGGATTGTTTTTTTGATCTGTCGCAGCTTAACAAATTCGGGATCGTTGTATTGCGCCCTGAACCGAAGAACGCCCGCAATCTCTTCAACGAAGAAATGACTTTTAGCAAGGTGGTTACCGTATACAGAAGTATCTTCAATCACAACTTCAGAATCGTGGCCAACGGATATGACTTTGCTAACAATGAGTTGATCGGTATTTTTGAGCTTGAGGCCAACCACAGTGCCATGGTTTCGGCTATAGTAAAGCTCGGACAGAATATCTTTCGCCAACGTCTTCATACCAACTCCGCTTTGCATTGCTTTCTGATAAATGTAATGCCACCAATTTTTCCAGGATAATCACGCGGTATCGATGAGCGCAGTGTGGAACAACTTGTCAATTCAACGAAAAAAAATTCCCACCTCACTTCAAGTGTAGCTTTAATGCAATCGGTTGGTTCTGCGCTCCGAATGTGAAATGATCATGATAGAATCTCTATTTCCAGCAAATAAAATTCTGAAAAATGCGGAAATCCTATTTTCAAAATTTTCGGGGTAAAATAAATGTTACAATAAAAGTCAACGATTCGTAGCCGCCTGGTGTTCCGTTTCCGTAGAAGGCAGAATGGTGTTTTGAAAGGTCGAGGCGTGCCGAACCTAGTTTAAGGGAATGTAAAGTGGCTGACATTGCAGTTTCGTGTCCCGAATGACTTTTGTGCTTAAGGAAGGATTTGAGTTAGGACTTAAGATATCACCGAATGACAATGCTGGAAAATGCGGATGTAGGAGTGTGGCAGGATTTGTTTACATCCATTATTGAAGATGCCGATTCTAACATTTTGATCCTGGACGATGAGTTCAGGGTCATCAACCTTAACCCTGGATTTTACTGGATTTTTTTTGAAACGTACGGCATCGAGCTGAAGCGTGGCACTTCGATCATCGATTCGATGGAAAGCGTGAATCCAGCACTGACTTTCGAGTGGAAAGAGCGATGTATGACAGCCCTGAGCGGAACACCGATCAAGGTAGAAGATATGTTCGAGCTGGAGGGGAGAAAATACTATTGGGAGATCCATTTCAAATCGGTAACGCGCCCTGACTCCTCGCAGATCATCTCGATCTTCAGTCGCGATATCACAGTAAGAAAGGCCTATCAGAAAAAGATCCTAGAAGACGAAGCTAACCTTCGTTCTATTCTCAACACGATCGATGACAGCGTATGGCTGGTTAACACCAAGTGCGAACTGATCGACTTCAACAAAGAATTCTTCAAAGCCTATAAGCTCGCGTTCGGAGTAAAACTTTCCAAAGGAAAAAATATTCTCGACCTGCTCCCGGACAATCAACCTGACCTTCGCGAGATGTGGCGGGTGCGCTATGAGAGCGGACTGAAAGGAAGGACGGGAAAATATTTCGATACTTACCTTGTAGACGAGGAGTGGAGAACCTACGAGATCAAAACATACCCGATCGTTGAAAATGCGAAGGTGACCGGTCTTACCGTTTATTCGCGTGACATCACAATTCAGACACGCACGGAAGATCTTCTGAAGCGGCAGAATGAAGAGCTCATCAAGATCAATTCAGAACTGGATCGATTTGTTTATAGCGCCTCACACGATTTGCGTGCTCCGCTGATGTCTGTGAAAGGCTTACTCAACATGATCAAGATCGATCCGGAAAAAAAGAATGTTGAGCACTACCTGAACCTCATCGAGCGCAGTGTAGGAAAACTCGATCACTTTATCTCAGACATCATCAATTACTCGCGCAATTCGCGTATGGACCTGATGCCAAAAGAGATCTGCTTCCAGGAACTTGTGCAGGAATCCATCGACTCATTGAAATTTATGGACGGAGCGGAAGCCGTTCGAAGTATCAAGAATTTTACCATCGATGCACCGTTCTACTCAGACTACAGCCGCTTGCTGATCATTTTCAATAACATCATTTCAAATTCAGTCCGATACCGTGACGTGTGGAAATCGGATTCGTTCCTGAAGATCGATATTCACTCTACGGCCGAAAAAGCGATAATCACTTTGTCAGACAACGGGGTCGGTATTGCGGATGAATATGTTGATAAGGTTTTCAAAATGTTTTTCCGCGCGAATGCCGACAGCAAGGGCTCGGGCCTGGGACTCTATATTGTGAAAGGAGCCGTTGAAAAGTTGAATGGAACGATCCATGTCATATCGAAGCTCGGAGAGGGAACATCTTTCAATATTCAAATCCCGAACATGGGCGCTCCGAAAGTTTAGAATTTTCTGCGCTTGGGCGTTACACGTTGCGGTGTATCGTGTGGAATGAATTTCCCCGAGCGCGTTTTGCGGTTTTTTTGCTTGTCCACTTCAATGTAGCGCGCCACACCAAGGTTGAGATAAGCAAACATATCTCTTCGTTTGCCATCCATACTATAGAGTTGTTGATTGTTCGCGATGGATTGCAAGTACGATGAATTCCGCGGCTCATTAAATCCATAGTTCGCCCGCACATCAAACGACACGCGCCACACTTCGTTCACATCCCAGTCGGAACGAAAACCAAACGATCCAAAAAACTGCAAAGGGTTGAAATCTTTGCTGCCTGCGATCTCGAGTTTCTCTACTTTCGGGGCCAGCACGCCATCATATTCTACGGTGTAGTCAGCCGGAAGGATCGGATAGACCGCTGCTGGAAATCTGTACTTGGCGCTGTTATGTGTTACGGCTTCTTTGCCGTTAACCAGGTAGCCGATACCCGCGCCCGCAACGAGGCTCACTTTGAAAAACGCCAGGTCGATAACATGCAGCTTGAGACCGATGGGAATCTGCGCGTAGGTAAGGTCGATCTTGCGAACGCCCTCCTGACCTCCAACTGAATTGAGCACGTGAAAATTCTGACCGATACGAATGATCGATGGATTGACGACAAAGCCGAAGCCCTGGTAATCTACTCCATAAGCGACACCGATGGGAGCGAACTTGACTTCATATCGGGACTTATAGCGTGAGTCGCTGTTTATGCCTTCGTCCCAGGTGTATGGTGCGGTGATCCCGGTGAAAATTCCGAGTGAGACCTGATGTGGCTGGCACCAGCTGGCGGTGATCACAAAGCATAGAAAGGACGTTGCCGCGAGCCTTGACATCGGGGTGAATATGGGGTTCAAAGAGCAAAATAAGGAAGAAAGCCGAAAGGTGAAATAGGAAGCTGAAAGCCTAAAGCTAAAAGCTGAAAGCTTGGCTATCAAGCTCCTTCGGTTATCGTTCCAAGTAACTTCTAAGAATTGATCGTAAGATGCTCAGTGAATCACCGCACCTTTAGGCTTTCAGCTTTCGCCTTTTAGCTTTGGCCCTTCGGAGTCCTCCTTCGGCTTTCAGGTCTTTAGGCCAGATTGTGATACACCGTTTGTACGTCATCGTCTGCCTCGAGCGTCTCGACAAGCTTGAGCACTTCGTCTTGCTCGGCTTCGCTAAGTTCCTTGGTGGTATTGGGAATATATTGCAGCTCCGAGCTCTTGGCTTCCAGGTTTTTAGATTCAAGGAACTTCTGCATATGCCCGAACTCCGTGAATTTTGTGTAGATCACAATCTCTTCATCACCGCGTTCAATGTCTTCGGCTCCTGCATCGATCAGGTCGAGCTCAAGTTCGTCAAGGTTGAGTTTAGAAGGGTCGAATTTAAACACACCCCTGCGTTCAAACATGAAAACCACTGATCCGGAATTGCCCATGCTCCCTCCGTTCTTGGCAAAAACCAGACGTACATTGGCAACGGTACGCGTTGGATTATCGGTTGCGCATTCAACGATGATCGGAACACCATGCGGGGCGTACCCCTCGTAAGTAAATTCCTGGAAATCCTTTTCTTCCTTTGATGAAGCGCGTTTAATAGCTGCTTCAACGCGATCCTTGGGCATGTTTGCACCTTTCGCGTTTTGGATGGCAAGGCGCAGCTTCGGGTTGTTTTCGGGAAGAGGTCCGCCTTGTTTTACTGCAATGGCAATATCTTTTCCAATGCGCGTGAAGGCCTTAGCCATGCGGTCGAAGCGCGCGAACATCTTATGCTTCCGTTTTTCGAAAATACGTCCCATAGTGCGAGTTTTTCAGGGCCGCAAAATAACAGGAGTTCGATCAACGCACAAGCCCTCAAAGCTTAAAGCAGAAAGCAGAAGCAAAAAGCCAGATTATCAGGCGTTAGTGCTCCCCTTTCCTAACTCTATGAAGTTCGAGACATACCTGGTCAATCATGCGCACGTGAGCTTTCTGCTTTTAGCCTCTGGTCAATTCTTTCCCGACACTGCGGGCTCTCCGGCCATCGAAGCGCGCTTCGCTCTTTCCCAAACAACACTCTGCTGCCCTTTGATGTAGCGTGAGAATCCGGCATAAACGGCCAGGTTCATCACGGCAAAATAGTAGGGGACAAAAAAGCCTTTGATCGAGATATTTTTGTTGCGCCAATAGTACCCGAGGGCAGCCAGTCCATAGAAGGAGATTTGAGCCAGGAGGGCGACCATATATAATAGAGTACCCTGTGTCGCCAGCACCATATTGCTCAGGAAAATAAAAGGTAATGCGAGAGGTGCCAGCGTCCATCGGAGAACCCGATGCGAAACATATTGAAAGGCAAGCACTCCATATCGCAATGGATTCATCAGGTGAGTGAGTTTTTTCATAGCCTGAAATCCTCCGGCACAGATCCTCACCTTCCGCTTCCATTCCTCCGCCACGTTTGCCGATGCAGTCTCCGATGCATAGGCTTCTGGTTCGTACATAAAACGATAACCCCTTTCGGCAATCTTTAACGACAGATAAAAATCCTCAATGATGATGTTCTCTTCCGGTTCGCGGTATAAGGCAGTTCTTAATGAAAAAAGTTCTCCGGCCGCACCTACGATAGAATACACTTCCGCATCTTTTCTTTTCAGGAACGATTCATATTTCCAATACAAACCTTCCCCGGACCCGGAAGCGTTGTCTTGCGCTTTTTTGTAAATACGTTTTTCACCTGCAACACCGCCAACGGTTTTATCCTGATAGTGCCTCACGATGTTTCGGATGGCTTGTTTATTGAGCGTTGTATTGGCGTCAGAAAAGACAACAATGGGTGTGTCGACTGCCTTCATCACACGGTTTACTGCGTGGATCTTGCCTCTGCGTTGAGGTTCATGAAACAGCTTTACGGCATGAAATTTTTTTACAAGATCGGGAGTGTTATCCGTTGATCCATCCGTGACAATGAAAACTGAAAGCTTTTGACGTGGGTAATCGAGCGCAAGCGTATTGGCGATCTTCTCTTCAATAAAGTTTCCTTCATTATAGGCAGCGATGAGCACGGTGACTTCAGGAAGTTGTTGATCATTTTGAAAGACAAGATCCTTTCTGCGGGCTTTGATTTTAGAAAGGAGAAAGATCACGAATCCATATCCAATGTAAGTATAGAATACAATGAAGGTTCCGATCCAAAAAATTGAAAGTGCGAAGTTGGTCATGAATGCAGGGATTTGGGACTGTGGAAAAAACGTAACATCATTTATTTCGAACGGTCTGTGAATGATTTTGAAATTTCACTCGTAAAGCTATTACGCGTTGATCGCCAGATAGCGATTTTGCTCGCTGTGGCAACCGTAACAATTTTGTGCCATTTGGATTCCGGGCGCATCGCAGCAGACTTGGAAATGGTTTCGAACTCGGGCGCAGGCAGGCAGCATTTGCTCCGCGTTGGCGTTGCGAGTCGCCCTGAGGATAAAATTCAAGCGCACGATGATAATGCGATCACGCAGGAAGAGAATCCTGTTACTTTCAACATACTTGCCAATGACAAACCCGAGCACGAAAGCGATAGTCCAATCGATCCCGCATCTGTTGATCTCGAGCCTGGAACACCCGGGCGTGATGCAATACTGAAAACTGTCGCAGGTTTCTTTGCCGTGAGCGCGGAAGGAGATCTCCGGTTTTCTCCTGCTGAGGATTTTTTCGGAAGGAGTCGCATTGAATACAACGTTCTCGATCTGGATGGAAAAAAATCCAATAACGCTTCGATCAACGTCACGGTCACAAATATCAATGATGCACCCGTTATTACAGGGCAGACGCCTGATCCGCTGACAACTACTTCAGATCAGCCCATCACCATCGATTTTAGTAACCTCATCGTCACTGATCCAGACAATGCTTACCCGAATGGTTTTACGATGTCGATCTCCGGTGGTGCTGGTTATTCTGTTTCCGGAAATACGATAACACCCGATCAGAATTTTACAGGCAGGATCTCCGCACCGATCACGGTTAACGATGGCTCTGCTTCAAGCAATAATTACAATCTGCAGATAGAAGTTGCTGCGGCCGATACAGATAGTGCGCCAGTGATCACTGGTCAGATGCCTGATCCTCTTGTCATCAATGAAGAGCAAAGTTTTGCCTTAAACCTGAGTCAACTCATCGTCAATGCTAACGGGAGTTCATTTCCTGCCGGGTTCAATCTTCAGATCGGCACTGGACCCAATTACACGATCTCGGGAAATTCAATTCAGCCTGTGCGGGATTTCAACGGTGCTCTTTCGGTCCCGGTAAGTGTTTCCGATGGTACAACAACAAGTAATACTTTCAATCTCGAAATCAATGTTACCGCTGTCAACGATGCGCCAGTGATCTCGGGGCAAACTCCGAATCCGGTAACAACAGGGGAGGGGCAACCGGTGACTATACTTATTTCAAATTTGCAGATCACTGATCCCGACAATGTTCCAGGCGATTTTTCGATTTCAGTATCGGAAGGCAGTAACTACTCCGTTGCAGGAAATACAGTTACACCAGATCAAAATTTTTCGGGATCGCTGTCAGTTCCTGTAACCGTCAGCGATGGACAAGCAATGAGCAACATCTTCAATATCACGATCCAGGTAAACAACTCCAACGATACTCCTGTGATCACCGGCCAAGTTACTTTGAATGTGCCCGAGGATAACTCAATTACAATCACCCCATCGCAACTGCAAGTGACAGACGCTGATAATACATTTCCCGATGACTTCACAATTCAGGTCGGTGCTGGAACAAACTATGCAGTTTCAGGAACGACCGTTACGCCCAATGCAAATTTCTCGGGAATGCTGTCCGTGCCCGTGTTTGTAAACGATGGTGTAGCGAATAGCAATACGTGGAATCTTCAGATAACCGTAGATCCGGTGAACGATCCTCCAATCATTGTTTCGCAGCAACCGCTCTCCACTCCTGAAAATACTTCGCTCACCCTCGATCTGTCTTCATTTTCCGTGACCGATCCGGATAACGTCTATCCAAATGGATTTTCGATATCGGTACAGGCCGGTGTAAACTATTCTTTTGAGGGAAATGCTATCACACCTTCAACCGGTTTTAGTGGCACACTCACTGTCCCTGTTCAGGTAAGCGATGGAATTTCTCCCAGCAACGTTTTCAATGCGCAAGTCAGCGTTGTGGCTGTCAACGATCCACCGACAATCACGGGACAAAACCCTTTTGCGATCAATGAAGATACCGGATTCACTCCGCAGTTAACAGACCTGATCGTCACTGATTCTGACAATCTCTACCCCGGAGGTTTTGCGCTTACCGTTCTTCCAGGTTCCGGATATTCGTTTATCGGAAACTCCGTCACGCCATCGTTGAACTTTAACGGTCTCCTCACAGTCAACGTAAAGGTAAACGATGGGATGAGCGACAGCGCGCCTTTCGGTTTCCAGGTGAGTGTTACTCCTGTAAATGACGCGCCTCAGATCACCAGTCAACAGACACTTTCTACCACTGAAGACACACCGATCACTATAGATTTCTCACATCTCACCGTGAGCGACCCCGACAATACTTATCCTTCCGGATTTACGCTCTCAGTTTTTCCCGGAAATAATTATTCGCTGGCAGGAAATACGATTACGCCTGCGAGCAACTACCAGGGAACGCTTGTCGTGGGAACGCAAGTCAATGATGGAAGTGCCGGAAGTAATGTTTTTCAGCTGCAGATCACGGTAACCAACTTGAATGACACGCCAGTTATTACAGGGCAGCAGATCGTGTCGACTGCAGAAGATTCGCCTGTTGCCATTTCATTGAATGATTTGACGGTGTTCGATCCGGATAACGCGTATCCTGCCGGATTCACATTGACAATTGGCGCAGGAACAAACTATTCCGTATCCGGAAATACCATTACACCTTCGCAGGATTTCAATGGAACGCTTAATGTGCCAGTGACTGTGAACGATGGCAACACCACAAGTAATGCCTTCAACTTTCAAATTCAGGTTGGCGACTCCAATGACCCACCTGTCATTGTTTCACAGGTTCCCCTGTCAACAAACGAAGAACAGCCTATTGTCATTCTGTTATCGCATTTCAACGTGACCGATCCGGACAATGCCTATCCCAATGGTTTTTCGCTCGCGGTGTCGAGCGGTGCGGATTATACGGTTGACAATGTTACCGTGATCCCTGCGGCCAACTTTAATGGAACACTCACGGTTCCTGTACGTGTGAATGATGGCGTGAACAACAGCGCCACGTTCAATGCCGCGATCCAGGTCAACCCGGTGAACGATCCACCGTCATTCAATGCGATCTCCAATCAAACCGTGTTGGAAAACAGTAGCCCAGGCGTTGTGAATATCACCAACATCACAAGCGGACCAGGCGAGTCGGGCCAATCGGTTTCCTTCTCCGCCACTTCGTCAAATACGAGCATTGTTCCGAATCCGACAATTTCTTACGGCACAGCGACTACTGCAACGTTGAATTACTCCCTGACGCCAAATGCCTCCGGAACAGTAACGGTTACTGTAACCGCGACAGACAACGGGCCCTCAGAAACACCGAATCAAAATACCTACTCGTCAACATTCCGGATCGATGTTGTCGAAGTCAACGCAGCTCCCACGCTCAACGCGATTGCCGATATCACGATCAACGAAGATGCTGCCGAACAAATGATATCGCTTGCTGGCATAAGCGCAGGACCGGGAGAAACACAGGCAATTTCGATCGAAGTCACGAGCGACAAACCCGAGCTATTTGAGATACTTCAACCTGTGTACACATCTCCTCAGGCATCGGGAGGCTTGCGATTGAAATCATCGGCCAATAGCTATGGCGTTGCAACCGTGACAGTGCGCGTGCTGGATAATGGATCGAATATCAGCCCAAGCGTTAACAGCGTGTCAAGATCCTTTCGCGTTACAATCCAGCCTGTGAACGATTTGCCCGTGTTTACTTCTGTGCCGTTGGTTGTGGCAGCCGTGAATGAGCCATATACCTACATGGTGGAATTCACGGATGTGGAGTCGCCCAGCCTTGCAGTCAGCGCGGTATCAAAGCCTTCGTGGGCATCGCTGGTGAACGTGGCAGCAGGAAAATATAGACTGGGTGGCATACCGCCTGCGTCAGCTGCGGGATCAACTACTTTAGATCTTCGGATCCTGGACAATGGAGCAGCAGTTGATCAGATGTTTTCGCTGCTCGTCAATAACAGACCCATGGCAAATCCGACTCATATCGATGTGACGGAAGACGTGGCATTTACATTCAACTCCGCAACATTTACGTCAGCGTATGCCGACATCGATCACCATGATATGAAATCGCTTCAGATCTCACAGCTGCCATCGCATGGAACACTACTATTGAATAGCCAGCAAATTAAAGTAAGTGATACCGTTGCGCTCGCTAGTATCGGCCAGCTCGTTTACGCTTCCGACAAAGACTTTGATGGTGCCGATGCATTTTACTGGAAGCCGTTCGATGGGTATCATTTTAGCGCGCAACAGGCTGCGGTTGACATCGAGATCATCGGTGTGAACGACCCGCCATTGATCTCTCTTGAAACCGATACGCTGTCTTATGATGTGAATGGTGAGCCGGCTTTCATTACCACCTTGCTGACGATCAAAGACCCCGATAACGATTCGTTGACGCATGCTGATGTCGTATTCAATTCGAACTATGATCCTGAATTCGATCAATTGACAGTTCAAACCGAATCAGGCATTCACGGGATATTTGATTTTGAAAATGGCAAGATCGCATTGACGGGCCGCGCTCCGGTGGCAGCCTATGAATCGGTTATCAAAAGCATTCAATATCTTCATTTGAACACACTTGATCCGGTGCTCAAGATGAAATCGATCGCGTTCACGGCTTATGACGAGACGGATGCGAGCGACTCAAAAGAAAGATTGATCGACCTGAAATATACTTTTATCGATCTCGAGATACCATCCGGTTTCACCCCCAATGGAGATGCGAGCAATGACACGTGGGTCATTACCCGCCCTGGCGGTGTGGACAAGTTGAGTGGGGCAGTAGTTCGCGTTTTCAATCGAAGAGGAATAAAAGTTTTTGAAGGCCGCGGATTCAATGTGCCATGGGACGGAACGGTGAGTGGGCAGTCATTACCGGCCGACACTTATTTTTTTACGATCGATCTCAATCTCCGCAATAAGAAAACATATAAAGGAACAGTGACGCTCTTGCGATAAATTATGAAACAGAAAGTGATCTTGGTTGTTGGCCTGATGCTTTGGGCGTTTGACATCCGTGCGCAGTACGTGCCGAACAATTCGCAGGCTTATCAGTTTATGTCGTTGTACAACCCGGCCTTCAGTGGTGTTGAAAATTTTGACGACCTGAAACTCAGTTATCGCTATCAGTGGGCCGGCTTTGGAAAGTACTCGCCTAAATTTGTGAATCTGGGTTTTCAAAAGCGGATCAAGCAACCTTTGGACATGAGCTACAATTCGATGCGCGTGAGCGATTTTTCGTCTGCGCGCGCTGAGCAACTTCCCAGGGTAAAGCGCATGATCCATTCTTTGGGCTTCAACGTATTTCAGTCGAATGTTGGTGTGATAAGATCCGGTGGAGCTGCGTTGACATATGCGGTGCACTATCCGTTGACGAATTATGCGCGGCTGGCATTCGGTGTGTCGAGCCTGATCGAAGGACGCAAGCTTGACATCAGTCAGGTGAGCGTTCGTGACCCCGATGAATATTATAATTACCTGCTGCGGGGGTCTACCTCTCAAACCGATTTGAATATTCGTGTGGGAGCGGTGATCTACGGTGAGCGATTTTATATCGGAGCCAGCTACCTTCCGCTGATGAACATTGCGCTGCAGGCATCGGAGCTGGCCATGGAACAACCTTTCTATCGCGCGTCTTTCCAGGGCGGGTTGTCTTTTCAAGCCGGACAAGATATTGACATCAAACCAAGTATTGTTGCTTTGTGGCAAGTGAATAACAAGATTGCGGCCGACTATAATGTTAAAGCCGTTATTCAGAATAAGGTAATCTGTGGATTGACCTACCGAAGTATTCAGAGCGGAGTTGCATTACTCGGCTTCAATATCAACGACCGGTTCTCGGCCATATATTCTTATGAAGTTTCCACCGGGCAATTCAGAAAATTCAATGACGGCAGTCATGAGCTGGTGCTAGCTGCCAGGCTTAAAAACCTCAAGCGCTCGAATCAATATTTATGGTAAGGAATGTTTTCGCGATCTTTCTTTTTTGTGCGTTGAACGGGAGAGCCCAGGGCATCGAGTTTAAAAATATCTCGCGCCTTCCCTCGGTAGTGAATAGCAGCGCGGAGGAGATCATGCCTTTGCTTTCGCCTGACGGGAAGACGCTTTATTTTGCTCGCGCTATGTCACCTGACAATGAAGGTGGAGCCTTTGCCGGCCTCGACATCTGGACAACTGATCTGTCATTCAAAAAAACAACCAATCGTCTTCCGCAGAATAATAAAGGGCACAACGCGGTTATCGGGATCAGCAAAGACAATAAGATCTTATATTTGCTTGAGGCATCTCCTTCCCAAAGAATGAACGGAATTTATTTTTCAGGCAAAAGTGCAGGGAAACATGAACGGCCCGAACTCATTCCAATCCCTGGAATCGCTAACCTGGATTTTATTGGATTTTATGTTTCACCGGATTTTGACGTGATCTTTTTGTCGATGAAAGCGCCTGACAGCAGGGGTGAAGAGGATCTTTATTATTCCGTGAAAGACGTGAGTGGTTCGTGGAGCATTCCGAGGAATCTTGGTGCGACAATCAATACTTCCGGATTTGAGCTCTCGCCATTTCTCTCTGCCGATAAAAAGCGCTTGTACTTTGCAAGCAATGGACACGGGGGGGAAGGCGATGCCGATATTTTTTACAGCGAACGCCTTTATGATTCTTGGGAGACCTGGAGCGCACCGGTTAATCTCGGTAAGGCCATCAACTCGAAAAAGTTCGATGCATATTTTTCACTATATGGAGATACAATTGCTTTTTTCTCCAGTAACCGAGAAGGCAGGTATGGTGATCTTTATAAAGCGAACGTCATTCAAAGTAAAACTATACTCAGAAAAGGTCAACATTATCTTACCGCAAGCGAATGGGACGCGACCCTGGGAAAAAATGTGTCCGGAAAAATAACCTTTCCTCACAACTCCGATTTCCTGGCGCCAGCGCAAAAGGAGTTGATATTTTATATCGTGAATAAAGTTATGCTCGATCACGACATTGAATTTCATGTTGTGGTTCGCGAAGAAGAGGATCAAAAACTTTCAAAATTGAGAATGGCGGAAATATCAAACCACCTTAAGAAGCTTGGAATTGATCAGTCGCGGATTCACGAAGATCAGATCTTCCCGGTTGAAAGAACGCAGCGGGGCGTTGTTGAAATGATCCTGCTCAGGTAGTGCTTGCCTGCGATGTATGTTGTGATGCCTTATGATGCATTACAGCTTTGTTCGTTCGAAAGGGTTTGTAATAAGTGGTATGTGCCATCTTCAACATTTCCCGATCGCCAACGGAATCTCCGTACGCTATGACCTCGTGAAAATTGTCAAGGGAGAATTCCTTTTCAATTCGTTTTACTTTTTCGGGTCCATAGCAATTTTTGCCGCATAGGTTACCGGTGATCTTGTTGGACACCACGTCAAGCTGAGTTGCAATACAAAGTAGTCCATATTGATTGCACCAGGGTTGGATCCAGTTTTCTGCGGATGCGGATACTACAGCCACGATTGTGTGAGGATCTTTGTAACGTGCGATCGCTTCAAGTGCTTCCGGCCGGATAAGATCGGGCAGAACATCACGACAAAAATCCTGGCAACGCGAATTGAACCGGCCGAGATCCTCACCGCAGAGAAAGTGCTGAAGTACCGCTTCCTTTGCTTTCCAGTTTGGGATCATCCGGGCGGCAAACATGGCAAGCGTAGGAAGCAACACGATCATACCGGCAATAAATCTGGGCAGGCCTTTGTAAAAAATGAGGAATTCGATGAACGTATCACGCGTGGTGATGGTGCCATCGAAGTCGAAAAGTACAAGTCGTTTTTTATCCTGCATGTTATTCACGGTAGCAAGAGATCAAAGCGCGTAAATGATGACGTAAAAAGTAATGATCCAACCTGCGATCGTTCCAAGGATAAATTTGTCCCGGATGAAGATGTTTGAGGGTGATCCGCTATTCTTCTCAACAAAGACGATTTGCAGATAGCGCATAATTCCTGCGATCACAAAAATTGTTGTGATGAATAGATAGTCGCTTTGGAAACGTTCAGTAACCT
The DNA here is from genome assembly GCA_966080355.1 of uncultured Chryseosolibacter sp. Taxonomy (GTDB): domain Bacteria; phylum Bacteroidota; class Bacteroidia; order Cytophagales; family Cyclobacteriaceae; genus Chryseosolibacter. Next base: position 26,275 of record CBHROW010000002.1, on the reverse strand, counting down.
CGGGCGAAACCGAATACATGATGTAAGCAACGATCATCACAGCCGAGATCAGTGTGACACAGGAGTTAATGTAAACGAGATTGTAGGTTTGGGTTGACTTTCTGATGACCTTTCCGTTTTTATTTTTTCCGTTGATCAGCAGATCATCTCTTCGCTTGGCAAGAATCAGAAAGAGTGCCAGCAGCAGGATCATGAGCGAAAGCCAATGTGTGATCTCGAGCCCCGCAATGACACCCCCGCTATAAACACGGATGAGGAAACCAATACTCACAATAAATAAGTCGAGAATAGGAACGTGTTTCAAGCCGAAAGAATATCCAAGGTTGAGGATGAGGTACCCCGCCAGCAGATAACAGAAATTGATATTAACCGAAGCGGCTACGATCAGTCCACAACTGATCAGAGAGATCATCAGCATCCACGCAGTTGATGTTCTAACCTCGCCCGATGCAAGTGGTCTTAATTTCTTTCGGGGATGAAGCTTATCAACTTCGCGGTCTTTGTAATCATTGATTACATACACACCCGAAGCCACGAAGGAAAACGCAAGGGCTCCGACTGCTACATGAAGCAATTCCTGAAAATGAAAGAGATGTCCGGCAAAGAACGAAGGGATGAATAGAAAAAGATTCTTCACCCATTGTCGTACACGGATCAGGCTGAGTATCGCCTTCAAAGAAGTATGTTCCTGCACCTTCGCGGAAACGCTTCCCATCACCAGGCTATTCATCAGCACATTCTTATTTTCAGCTGCTTCCATCAGTTACCAGATATTTTCAAGGTCTTTTTTTGTGTATTGATGATCGCGATTGATGAACAACGATGCGGTTTTTCTGTTTCGAAGTACAAGCGGATCTTTGGTGAACAATCTCGAAAGCCATGCGATAGGCAACAGGAAAACAAAGTATACCAGGCTCAGGAGAATTCGCGTGTTTATCCAGCCGAGACCCTGCGCGAGTTTAAGCCAGCTCCATTCGATACCTTTGGCGGCAGCCGGTATGAAAGTGGAAACGAGTCCGATGATCATGGCGGATTGAATGAGCCAATGGCGTTTAAAGATCAGCGCGAGCACTACAAGCCCGGTGACGATCACCAGTATGGTTTTGTAACGATCTGACGATGTTGGTGCCATGAATCAGAACAAAGTATAAATAAAAGGCGCGACAGCAGAGCCGCCACCGATCACGATCAATACGCCCATGAAGATCAGCAGCAGTATCACGGGCGTGAGCCACCATTTTCTTCGTTCGCGCATAAAAGTGTAGAGGTCTCGTATAAAATCCATCGTTGTTTGAGGTTTATATATGGCTGATAATTTTCATTCCTAATCGAGGGTGAATTCTTCTTTCCAATTGTCTTTTTCATTCCAGTGCGGCTGCTTCGTTTTTTCGAAAATGAAATTCCCAACCGCGAGATAATCCATTTCGGTTCGCATGAAGCAGCGATACGCATCTTCCGGAGTGCAGATGATGGGTTCACCGCGCACATTGAAGCTCGTATTTACGATGACCCCATACCCGGTCAGTTTTTTAAATTCCTGTACCAGCTCGTAGTACCTGGGATTTGTTTCGTGATGAACGGTTTGGATACGGGCAGAAAAATCTATGTGTGTTATCGCAGGCATGTCTGACCGGAGATGATAAAGTTTGTCTTTCAACGAATAGTTGTCATATCCGTCAGGCAAAGGTTTTCTTCGCGATTTCGACACGGGCTGCACGAGCAGCATATAAGGTGATGCGCCCGTATGTTCGAAATATTCAGGACAATCTTCAGCCAAAACAGAAGGAGCGAAAGGCCTGAACGATTCCCGGTATTTGATCTTGACGTTCAATTTTTTTTGCATTTCATGATTTCTCGGATCTCCGAGAATGCTGCGTCCGCCAAGCGCTCTTGGGCCAAACTCCATTCTGCCCTGCATCCATCCGATCACGTTGCCTTCCGAAAGGCGTTGCGCTACCTCCTTGCAGAGCTCGCTGGCGTTTTGAAAATATGTGTAATGTGCTCCGTATCTTTTTACCACTTTCATCACATCCTGGTCCGAATATTCCGGGCCGAGATATGAGCCTTTCATGCTGTCGAGTTTTTCGGCAGCGCGCCTTTCATGCCCGAAATAAATATGATAGGCGGCCTGCGCAGCACCCAGCGCACCACCCGCATCGCCCGCAGCAGGTTGAATAAAAATGTCTTTGAAGATCTTCGTGTTGTACAGTTTTCCGTTGGCTACGCAGTTGAGAGCGACACCGCCAGCCATGCATAAATATTCGGCATTGGTGAGTCGTTTCGCTTCTTTCGCCATCAACTCAACGGCTTCCTCGGTGACTTCCTGGATAGCCAGCCCCAAATTGCAATGGTGAGGTTGAAGTTCGTCTTCGGGTTTTCGCGTTTTAAATACGAAAAGCTTCTCCCATTTTTCTTCATGAACCATGGTGAGACCTGTGGCGTAGTTGAAATAATCCTGGTTCAGCCAAACCGATCCATCGGGTTTGATATCGACAAGAACCTCTTTGATCTTTTTTACAAAATCCTTTACCTGATCACTTTTAGGAACTCCGTATGGAGCAAGACCCATGAGCTTGTATTCTCCCGAATTGACTTTGAACCCGAGGAAGTAAGTGAATGCCGAGTAGAGAAGTCCGAGAGAGTGTGGAAACTTGAGCTCCTTGAGGATCTTGATATCTTTCCCTTTGCCGTGACAGATAGAAGCAGTAGCCCATTCACCAACACCATCGATTGTCAGTATAGCCGCTTCATTGAACGGTGATGGGTAGTATGCACTGGCCGCGTGCGAGAGGTGATGCTCGGGAAAGAGAAATCTCACTTTACGTTTGTCATATGCACCGATCTTGTCCAATTCCTCATGGAGGAGCCTTTTCAGAAACATTTTTTCCTTTAGCCAAACTGGGATCGCAGTGATAAAGGATGATAGTCCCTTGGGGACGAACGCGTAGTAGGTTTCGAGCAATCGTTCGAACTTCAAAAGCGGTTTATCATAAAAGGCGATCGCATCAAGCTGATCGAGCGTGATGCCGGCAAAGTCGAGACAGAATTGAACAGCATGAGCCGGAAAATTCGGATCGTGTTTTTTCCGGGTGAAACGTTCTTCCTGTGCGGCTGCTACAATTTCTCCATCGACAATGAGTGCGGCTGCCGAGTCGTGGTAGTAAGCCGAAATGCCTAAGATTTTCAAATTCGAAACGTGATTAGAAATAAAAAAAGCGCTTAACACATACCCGCTTCTGAATTAAAAAACTGTTCCCGCTTCGGTTTCGAAGATCTCTTTGAAGGCTGCCGGAGGGTGATGCGGGCGATGGCATTCTTTTATTATACCCGCTATCGGCTCAATCCCTATGACGACACTAACCGAAGAAAGAACCCACCACTTTGCTGATTTCATTCGCTTTGTGGCCATGTGTGCAATAATTTTTCAGCACAGCTTTATTGTTGAGAAGGCGCTGCTCATCACTGATCCAGCGGCAGTTCTTCTTTTCTTTTTTCTTAAAGTAATAGCCAAGATAGGTTCAATCTCATTTTTCATGGTATCAGGTTTTTTGTTATCGCAAGCCCTTGAACGATACTCGAGCAAAGACTATCTCAACAAGCGCGTCAAGAATATCTTCAAGCCCTACGTGCTTTTTGTTTTCATCTACCTGATGCTGGAATGTGCCGGAGCGTTCTTCGGAGAGCACCGCCTTACCTCGGTTATGGAATTTCCAGCGTTCGTGGTCAACAAAATACTGGGAATCCTGTTCTTTACCAGCTACTGGTTTATTTTCAACTATTTTATCAGTGTCATGATCTTGCTGGCATTCCGCAAGTACCTCTACGAAAAATGGTTTGGTATTGTGCTGTTTTGCTGCACCTTGTTCTATTCAATCAACGTGCATTTTGAATTTTTCCTGCCGCACCACACAACAGCCTTTGTTGGTTTTGCTTTCTTTCTCTGGCTAGGGGCAAACCTTGGAAAACATCAGGCAAAATTCTGGGACTTTATCCAACGGACACCTTATTGGAAAATTGCGATTGCCGTGATCATTACACTGGCAGCTGACTTGTATGAAACATATTACTTGCTTGGAAAAGGAGCGACTGTAGTCGATAGCTCGCTCAAGTTCAGCAACATCTTATACTGTTTCGCGATCTTTATTTTATTAAGCAAGCTCGGTCGTAACTTCAATTTCCAAGCAGTCAATCCGCGGGATGAAACGTATCCGCTGTATCTGGTCCATCCGATTTTTCTCAAGCTTATCAACTATGGTTTGCTGCCTACGCTGCCGGCTGTAGCCTCAGTTGTACTATTGAAAGAATCATCTGAAATAAGCTGGCTCGCGATTTTACTGTATCAATGTGCCTGGTTTATCGCCATCTACATGATGTCGCTGATCACCGTCAAGATCGTTTTATACAGTTCTTTCCGCTGGGTGTTCGGAAAGCAGAGCAAACAAACGCTTTCACCCGTGAAGTCATTTTGGTTATTCATCAACGGAATTAAAAATTTCAAACTTTAAGATAGCAACGTGTAATGGACCTGTTAGTATTAGCGAAAGTTTTGTGGCGTAAGTTATGGATCATTGTATCCATTCCGATCATTGCTGCCTTTGCAGCGTATTTGTTCACCATCAACCTCAAGCCGTCATACAAATCTACGGCTCAGATCTCAACGGGGTTTACCCTCAATGATCAGGTCCAGATCACCGATGAGAAATTCAACATGCGCGATGCGGAAGTCAAATTCAATAATTTGCTCAACTCGATGAATTCAGGGCTATCAGTCAACCTGACTTCGTACCGGTTGCTATTGCATGACCTGGACCCGAACCTTGTACCATTCCATCGGCCGGATCCATCTTATGGATTTACTTCAAAGGAGAATGAACTTGTGCGCAAAATGGTAAAGCGCAAGCTTGCCGAGGTTTCACCATTGGCAACGTCTGACCCTGAGTTCAATACGATTAGAAAATATCTCGAAGCCTATCGTTACAGCTACAATGACCTTGTGGACAATGTTGTGGTTGACCGGATCAATAATACCGACTTTATCGAGGTTGCGGTGACAGCCGACAAAGGGCCATTGGCTGCGTTCACGGCCAACGCATTTGTTGAAGAGTTTCTGAAGTATCATCAATCTACAAAAACAGAGCGAACTGAAGAATCTGTAGAATTTCTTAAACAGCTGGTCGACAATAAAAAAGCCGAGCTCGATAGCAAGCTCGAGAACCAGAAAGCATTTCGTTCAGCAAACCACGTTTATAACGAAGGCGAAAGCAGCTTGAATATCACGCAACTTTCAGACCTGGAATCTCAACGTGATCTCAGCCGCAGAAACCTGCACCGTCTCGAGCTCACCATGCAGCGACTCAAAGACGATATCAAGCGAATCGGAGCCCCGGTGGTGACAAACAACAATCAGAAAATACTTGATCTTCGCGCGCGAATCAACCGGATGAATGAAAGGTACATCACGACAGGTTCAACCAATCAGAAGCTGCTCGATTCGCTCAATATTCTTCGGGAAGAATTACGCATTCAAAACGATTACTCGAGCCGCCAGGGTGCAAGCATTCCACAGGGTATGACGGTGGCTGAACTGCAGATGCGATTGAAAGATGCGGAGATCGAATACGAAGTAGAAAAATCAAATCTGAGTTTAGTCGATTCGAAGATCGGCAACATTGAATACAGTGTATCTGGTTCCGCGAATAAAGAAGCTAAACTGCAAGCAATTCAGAAGGAAGTGGATATTGCCTCAACTGAATACACCAATGCGGTTGAACGATACAATAATGCGAAGAGTAAAATGATCGGATCGAATTCGGTTCGGCAGATTCTGGTGGCAGTTCCTCCGGTGGCCCCAGAGGCATCCAAGCGAATCATTATCATCGGCCTGGCCGGTGCTACGAGCTTATTTATGTGCTTGTTCGCAATCGTGGGCCTCGAATTGATCGATGGTTCTATCAGAACGCCTACACGCTTCAAGCAAATGGTGAATCTCCCTCTGGCAGGAGTTATCAACGCCATTGATAGCAGAAACTTCAACATTCGAACATATTTCAATCAACAAAACGGTAGTGAAGAAACCGAGACATTCAAATCTTTGCTGAGGAAATTGCGCCACGAAGTTGAATCACTCAACTCAAAGGTTATCTTGTTCACGAGTCCGAAAAAGCGCGATGGCAAAACGTTCATCATGTTCTCGTTATCATATGTGCTCAGTCTTCTCGACAAGCGGGTGCTTATCATCGACACCAACTTCAAGAACAATTCCCTTTCTCAGATCCTGGGAAGAACGCATGGAGACATCAAAGTATTGGATGCCAAGAAAAACAAATTGCTGGTTGGCGCGCAACAACAAAATGGCGAAACAAAGGCACAGGATAGCCAGGAATTCGATCATGAGAATTCGTACGATCTCATCAATCCGACCAAATATAAGAATATCTATATCGTTGGGAACTCAGGTGGTGGCACAGAATCCCCGGCCGAGATCCTTTCAGGTCGTGACTTCGAAAATCTGATCAAGATGCTTGCCGATAGCTTTGACTACGTACTGCTCGAAGGCGCTTCGATGAATGAATATTCGGATACGCGCGAATTGATCAGATATTGCGATAAAGTGATGGCTGTATTTTCGGCCGAGTCGTCAGTGAGTTCACTCGATAAGGAGTCCATTCACTATTTCAAATCGCTGGGGAAGAAATTCGGTGGTTGCGTTCTTAACAAGGTCCAGACCAGAGACCTCAAACTTTGATATGACCCTGGCGAAGGATTACTGATGGAGCTCCTGGTATTTCTTTAACAGGATCTGTCGGGCAATGGCGCGTGTAGTTTCGATGTCAACATCGCGCGTGGTTTTATTGATGGCCGCGTAGTTCATGGCTCTGCGAAATCCATTCAGATCAAAGTTTTGAACAAACGGTTTACGCAGAAGCTCTACATCAAAATCGCTGTGTATGTGAGGTTTAATGATGTCAAAGACTTCATCACCGGTTGTCGGCTTTTCTTCGTTGAACTGCTGCCACACTGCATTAACGTCATCCTCCGTTGTTTTTTCCACGGCTTTTAGCGCTGCGTCTATTCCGATCTCATGTCGGTCGAGCTCACGGATGATCCCTTCCGCACTTTTGTTTATGGGCCCACGGATTTCATCAACGCGGTTCATGATCCTTTTTGGAATATACGCTGGCGTTTCATTCATCACGATCGCGTCCGCTATCATGTTAGGCAAATAGGATTTGTAAAAGATATAACCGCCAATAATGACTGCGATTACAATAAGGACCGAACCTAGTAAAAATTTTCTCATGCGTGTTTCTAACTGGTTGCAAAGATACAACAGATCAGGTTTACTCTTGGCAGTTAATTGTTCAGGTAAGGATTTTACGTCATTGGCTTGAACTAACAGGTCTGGCGCAGCGATAAGATTCCAAGATACCCTGGTGTGAACCGCGAACGTAAACTGTGAACATTGCAGTTGGTTATTTTTTTCCTCACCGGCAACCGATGGCGATGACTGCGTATTCCGGAAGCGGGTTTGGTATAATTATTTCACACACAGGATGTGCAATTTCTGCCGGTTGGTGGATTCACATGACTTCGGTTTTCTCTTTTGACTTAAAACGTTTTTTCGACTTGGCATCACTGGCATATTCGCGATGGTTTTCAGACGGGGCGTATTCGCTTCTCAACCGCGTTTCGATCCTTGGTTTTGGATTACTCAATATTTTCTTTATGGTACGCATGCTTCCTCAAACCGAAATAGGTGTGTGGGTGCTTTTTACCAGCGTTACGGCAATTCTGGAGATGGTGCGTCATGGCTTTATCAGAAATCCATTTATCACGCACCTCGTAACAGCAGAAGGTGCTGATAAAAAACTTGTGATCACCACATCACTTGTTCTGCATTGTTTGCTGGCAGGTTTGCTTTCCCTGATACTGGTTACCACCGCGAAACCGCTAAGTGCCTTCTGGGACGCACCCGGGCTTGACAAGCTGTTCGATCTGTATGCATTGAACACCATCCTCTTCATTCCCTTTTTGCATTTTGAATATCTTCAGACCGCGGAATCGAATTTCAAAGCTATCTTTTATAGCAACTTCTGGCGTTTGTTCATTCCGATGGCTTACATTCTCGTTAGCTATTTCGCCAATATCGAATTTTCACTCGTGCACCTGGCAATCGTACAGATCGTTGCCACGGTGATAGCCTCGGGAATCGCCTACAGTTATGTGAAGGACCTTGCTAAAGTGTTTTCTGTCACCGATTGGAAAACCATGAAAGAGCTGTTTCATTTCGGCAAGTATACATTCGGAACTAACATCAGCTCGATGTTCATGAAAAACACCGATAGCTGGATGATCGGACGTTTTGTTTCCACAGCAGGGGTAGCGATCTACAACCCGGCATTGAAGATCTCGAATCTTGTTGAAGTGCCAACACTCACGATCGCTAACATGATCTTTCCACGTGTTCCGCAAAAAATGAAGGAGCAAGGTGTTCGGGGCGTCCGGGACATCTACTATAAATCCGTGAGCCTTATTCTGGCAGCTATGATTCCCATGGTAATACCGCTGTATTTCTTTTCCGATATGGTCATCACACTCGTCTTCGGCCCGGAGTATATTGAGTCGTCAGCCATTCTGAAAGTGACTATATTTTATTCGCTGATCATTCCTTTCAACAGGCAGTTCGGAACATTGATGGATGGGCTCAAGCAAGCTCGTTTAAATTTTCTTCAGTTGCTTTTTGCCGCTTGCCTTAACGTAATATTCAATTTCTTTTTTCTGAAATGGTTCGGATTGATCGGATCTGCGTATGCCACATTGCTGTCGTACCTGGCAGTGTTTGTGATGAATCAGGTGATCCTGTACCGGAAGTATCAAATCAACACCTTGAAGGTTTTTGAAGGGATAGGAGATTGGTATAAGCTCGGATGGGAGATTGTGATGAAGCGCATTGTAAAGTTCGAACGTGTGCTATGATTGTTTGAGGATATGATGGAGCAGGAAGAACATTGGGGTGACGAGGTTGAGCCGAAAAAAAATCCGTTCAAAAATGTGAACAAGGCACTCGCAATACTTTTTGTCGGAGCGATCTACCTGGTCATCTTTCTGAAAATTCTGTTCATTAACTAGGGATGTGATGTATCTGAATAAGACGGGAAAGTTTCAGTTTGTACTTGTTTTTGCGTTGTTGCTGTTGCTGTCAGTGGGAATCACCTATGTCATTGTCAACAAAGGCATACTGGCAGGACCGGTCACGATTATCGCCCTGACTGGTATTTTTTTGTTGGGGGCGATCCTCCACAACTACAAAGTCGGATTTTATTTTCTCTTTGGGCTGGGCATGTTCATGTTTTACGTTGACCGGATCGTTCACGTACCGATACCGCTGGGTATTGCTTACGATGCACTCGCGGGGTTTGTGTTTATTGCATTGTTCATTAACGGAAAAGAGAGCCGCGACTGGACATTGTTCAAAAACCCGATTACGATCGCGTTTGTCATTATCACCGCTTATCAACTTCTGCAATTTTTCAACCCGAACGCAGTTTCTCATGTGGCGTGGCTCGTCACACTTCGCAACAACGTTTCTTTTCTCGTGTACGTAGTTTGCTTCCAGCTTTTCTCCAGTGTAAAAGATGTGAATCGCTTCACCGTGACGTGGATTGCGATGGCTGGTATCGTAGCATTTTATGGATTATACCAGGAGTATGTCGGACTTACAGATTTCGAATGGCGATGGATGAATGCGAGTCCCGATCGCCTTCAACTCTATTTGATCTGGGGAAAGCTCAGAAAATTTTCAATGCTGTCCGATCCGTCATCGTTCGGGTTGTTTATGGCATTGAGTTGCCTTGCGTGCATTGTGCTGGCGATGGGCCCGTTCAAACCATTCTATCGGATCTTGCTCGGAGTGCTGGGGTTTGTGATGTTTCTCTCCATGTCGTATTCCGGAACGCGTACGGCCATGGCGATGGTAGCAATTGGCATTGCCTTCTTTATCATCATGACCTTGCAGAATAAGAAAACAATTATTGCTGCGATAGGACTCGTGTTTGTGGGAGCAATCGTTCTACTCGGCCCGTTCTATAGCGGAACCGTGATTCGCATTCGATCCACATTCAATCCATCCGATGACGCTTCTATGGCGGTTCGGGATAACAAACGAATTCGGCTCCAACAATATGTGCTCACACATCCTATCGGAGGCGGACTCGCTACCACAGGACAGAACGGGGTGAAATATTCTCCCGGCCATTATCTGGCTGGTGGATGGGACCCCGACTCAGGCTATTTGCTTACCGCGCTCGAAATGGGCTGGATTGGCCTGATCATCTTTCAGGTATTCTTTTTTATAGTCGTTTACCGTGGCATCCAGAATTACTTCGCGCTGGATGACCCGCTGCTGAAGACACTGACATTGACCTACATCGTTCCGTTTATGGCGTTGTCTGTAGCACATTTTACTCAGGACGCCATGTTTCAGAAACCGGTGAATCTGATCGTGATCGTAACGTATGCGATTGTGATCAGGATTCCATCATTTCAAAAGAAGTTGTTCTCAGTGGAAATGGCATAGCGCGTTTGAATCGATTAATTGTAAAAATAGATTGTGATGAAAAAGATCGTTTTCTTTTTGTTGATGAGTGTTTCTGCGTGGGCACAGAACGTAGATTACAATAAGATCATTTTGCCCGATTACACCAAGTCTCCGGAGTTTGCTGAAAAACTTGTTCAACTCGCATGGAAAAATAATCCAACGAACGAAGTTCTTAGGAGAGAAGTCAATGTAGCAACCTACACTTCACGTTCGAGCCCAGCGCAATGGCTCGATGTCGTTAATGTTATGGGAAACATAAATCAGTTCACCCTTAATCCGCAATCTGACTTCTACGGGCGTGCAGCGTTTTATCCAAAATACAATATCCGGTTTACCTTGTCATTGGGTCAGTTCTTGAGTATTCCAATGAACACCAAGATCAACAAGGAACGCGTGCTCCAGGCTCAGGCCAATGTCAACGCGCAAAAACTGGCGATACGCAGTTCAGTGCTCAAATCCTACAATGAGTATGTTCTTCGCGAGAAAATATTCAAAGTGCAATCTCAACTTCTGATGGACAATGAAACATCGCACAAGTTGATCGAGCAGCGCTTCAAGAACGGTGAAACAAATTTCGAAACCTATTCCCTCAGCCTCACCAATTTCAGCAACGTCACGGTGAGCCAGCTTGAGTCGGAGCGAAACTATAAAAACGCAAAGCTCGATCTCGAGCAACTGATCGGGATGCGACTGGAAGACGTGCGATAATATTATTGGTCTATAGTTGAAGACGATGCCGGAATGAATGTTCTGGCATTTTCTTTTTACGCCATGTGAGTTTAGTACCAAACCAAGCATCCGGTTTTCCAATGATCAAGGCGGTCTTTCCTGCTTTTCGAATCTATCAAAACACGATCAAAGAATCTGTAAAGTCGTGGTGGTTCTTGCTTTGGCTTGTCATTCCCTGCGCGTTGGCGATCGCCTATTTTCTTATTGAGAATCACCTGCTCTTGTTACTAAAGCCGGCTGCGCTTGCCGAACCTGACAAGTCGCTGGAATTTTATCGCGATCTTTTTCGAATCATGATTAGCGAAGTTTTGTGGGCAGCCGGCTTACTCTGCCTTTCCTGGACGTTGCTGTATCATTTTCCGTTTCAACGTCTGCTGGGATACGTCAACCGGATTTCCATAGACCGTTCATCGATGCTTCCAACCCTTATTATTTTACTGTCGTTTGGCATTTCGGTCATTGTATCATTTAGAACCCTCGAGTCTTTTCCCAATTCTTCCGATGAGTATGCCTATTTGTATCAGGCAGAAACTTTCGCAAACGGAAACTTATGGGAGACCGCCCATGAAGAGAGTGATTTTTTTCACTTTAATCACATTGTTCAAAAAGATCACATCAGTGTTAGTCGCTTTCCACCAGGCTGGCCCGCGATATTGAGTTTAGCGTTTAAGATCAGTATTGAGCCGGGATGGGTGAATCCGCTACTTGGTTTATTGACACTCATCGCGTTTTATCGTTTTGCGGTCAGGTACTACGATCGGACCATTGCGTTATGGGCACTGGCGGCATTGGCGTTAAGCGCATTTTTTGTTTTTAATAGCGCATCTTATTTTTCGCACGTCTGCTGTGCATTGTTCTCCCTTGGATTTGCCTATGGCTGTCGTGCTTATGTAGGTTTCCGTAATCCACTTTGGTTGGTGTTTGCCGGCTTTTGTATCGGGCTCGTTGCTGTCACGCGGTATTACACCGCAGCATTGATGTGCGTTCCTTTCGGAATATTTTTGATTTACCGTTTACGATGGGAGAGCATCAAGGCGTTTTTCATTCTCGCGATCGGTACTCTGCCGCCCGTTGGAGCATTGATGTGGTATAATTATTCGATAACTGGAAGTGCGTTGTTACCGGTTACGATGTGGGCTTATGATGATGAAGCTCTTGGATTTGTGAAGGGCCATAACGTGATGAAGGGGATCGAGCACCTGGTTCGCTGGGCGGGAATGTTCGTCTACTGGGCATCTCCCGCGATATTGATCCTGTACATTCTGTCACTGTTTAAAAGATCAAAAAGCGCTGAGCCTCTGTTGAGCCGGCCGGAACGCTATGTATTTGTGGTGCTCATCATTGGTTATTTCTTTTACTACGAGATTGGCGGAAATCAATATGGCCCGCGATTCTTTTTTGAGGCATTTCCGTTTGTGGTCCTTTCAGTCGTTCAGTTTTGTTTGCGCAGTCAGGTAAAATGGAAGGTGGCATTGCTGGCCGCCAGCCTTATCATCGCTTTTGTCCGAATTCCTTTTATCGCCAGTCGTGAGCACCAGGTAGTTGAAGAGCGCCTGGACTTGTATCGCACAGTGGAGGCAGAAAATATTTCGAATGCCGTTGTTCTGGTGTCTGACTATACGGGAGTGATCCGGCCGATGCCTGCAGGCGATCTCACCCGAAATGATTTCTATTATCTGAACGATGTACTCTACGCGCTCGACCTGGGCACACGAAATCTCGAACTCATAAATTACTATCCCGACAGAAACTTTTATCGCTATAATAGAGAAAAGGGGAAGGTTCATGGTGCGCTGAAGAGAGTACGTATACGGTAAGCGTTGTAAAACTGAAACATTTTAGCGGAGCGCGGCTTGATATGGCAAGTTAATTTGCAATATGGGTTTACATCACCACAAAGCCGCTAAGGCGCTATGTTCGCAAGGAGAAAGATTCATCGTTTGTCTTGTAGTTCAATTCGCTGAAATCTACAACCTGTAATTCTTCATTACGTACTTTATGCCGTTGCGTCTTAGCGGTGAAGCACGAATGCCGAATAAACAACTACAAGTTAAGATCCGTACAACAACCGAGTTGTCGAAATGGGCATGTGAATCAAGAAAGATATGGAACTTCAGTGCAAAGGTTGACTAACAAGAGACGGTTCGCAACTTGCAGCTCTGTGTTTACAACCATGAATTAATTCGCAGCATAGTCATCAGACCAGAAAGTGGCAGACGACTACTTTGGCTTCGTGTACACATACACATAAGATTCTTCGGGATGCCTGGGGGCGAGGAAACTGAACTCAAATTTGTAGTTTTTGTCCAAACACTTGTGCACGTCTTCCGGAAAAAAGTTGATAACCTCCTTGGGAGAAACCGATTCGAATATGACAAGATCATATTCGTGCGCTTCCACCTTCTTACAAAACTCATCGACTTCCTTTTCGAATATCGATACCGTTTGGTGGAACCACATCGGTTGATTGATCAAAGGTGTGAATGGCATTTCATAGGCGAGGGAAGTGAGTTCGCTCATATTAAGCACCTTGATCTTGTCTTTCGGTGTGTTCTTTACAACGTCCAGCTCGAGAATTTTCCTGATGCCGTCTAACGTATTTTCTGCGAGATAGAGTTTTTCCATCGACTTGTATTCTTTCGCCAGCCTGTATTTGTGTTTTCCGGCCTCCTCATTTTCTTTCACGATGTTCGGACGTTTGGCGATAATACGCTGCACGTTGCGCCAATAGATCCCCGTCCACCAGAAAACAACGAGCGCAAATGTAACCGCGAGGTATGCCCATCGGTTGAGGTCGATATTGAGGCGCAGGTTCGCCAAACAATAGGCGAAACCAAAGGCGTAGAAGAACACTTCGTTTTTCTCAGGCACCGGGCTTGTTACAGGAACGATCAGGGCCTGTCCGATAATGCCAATACAGACAACAGTGAAAATAACTTCGTGCTTATCGGCAAAGAAAACAATTCCTGCCCGGGCCTTATCCAGGACAAACAAAATGATGATCAGCAAAAAGAATTTTTCGAAATATGCCCAGCCGAGGATCTCGTTCAGGAAGTCCATAAGCACCAGGCGCGACTTGTGCGGGGGCTGGCCGTGGTTGAACCAATAGCCGAAATCATATTGCAGTAAAGGAACAATGAACAGTGCAGCAAAAAAACCGTAGGCAACAATAAATGCGAGTACTTTTTTCGCTGAACGATCGATGATCGCGTTGTATACGAGGATGGCAAGGCATAAAATAAGTGCTAAGCCGCCAATATCTTGCTTTGTCCATAGAGAAAAAAAAGTGAAGAACGCTCCAAGAATCAGATTCAACCATGCCTTCCAATCAACACTTACGAGAATTGCACGCAGGATGAAATACAGCCCGATCATTTCGAATACAAATACCAGGTGATTATACCATGGCCAGAAGTTGAAGGATACATAAGAGAAACAAAACACAACAACGGAAAAGAAAATGACAACGGGCCGAACGTTCAATGTTTTTAATATTCCCCGAAAAGCCAGGATCGAGATCACATTGATAAAAACCTGTGCTTTGATGAGGCTTTGAAAATAAGGTCCGAAGACCTTGAAGAATGCTGCGGGAATCACCCAATAGCCATAGCCCGTTGGAAGAGAATAATCGCGAAATGGCATTTGCCCGATCGACATGCGGTAGGCTCCTTCCCACGAGAGGAAAATGTTGATACGATACGGATTGTTAAAGAGAATGGGTACGAAACAAAATGCCAGGGCGATCAGTAATTCGAGGACGAGTAACTGTCTTTCCGTTATACTTTTCTGAAGCATATTTTATCGATGTGTATGTCAATTGGTTACGGTCGGTTGTGGGGCCTTCTGGCTGTGGTTGGTGCGGAATTTTTACATCACTTTTTATGAAGAAATCCATGACCAACTGGAACAATTATCCGGTTGTAGAGGCAAAAGAGATCTCTTTTGACTATCCACAAGAACTTGAGTTAAAGCTGGCCCATTCTTCAATTCCTCACGGCAATGGGCGTTGTTACGGAGATGCGTCATTGTATTCGGATGTGGTCAGCACCTTGCGTTTTGACAAAGTGCTGGCTTTCGATGAACATCGTGGAATAATTACGTGCCAAAGCGGAGTTCTTTTGTCTGACTTGCTTCAGATCATCGTGCCCGAAGGATGGTTCTTGCCAGTTACGCCCGGAACAAAATTCATTACCGTTGGAGGCGCGATCGCGTCCGATGTGCATGGTAAAAATCATCATGTTGACGGATCGTTTTCCAATCACATCATATCCATGAGTGTACTGGCAGGAACGGGCCAGACTCTTGTGTGCAGCAAAGACGCAAATCCAGACTTGTTCTGGGCTACGTGCGGAGGAATGGGATTGACGGGAATTATCCTTGAAGTTAAATTCAGGCTCAAACATATTCACAGCGCATTCATTCGTCAGAAGCAGATCAAGGCGCAGAATCTCGATCGCGTGATGGAGCTATTCGATCAGAATCAGGAATCAACTTATTCTGTGGCCTGGATCGATTGCCTGAAGACCGGGAAAAATTTTGGCCGAAGTATTTTGATACTGGGTGAGCATGCAGGCACCGATGAAACTCCGTCACCCAAAAAACTTTTCGCACGTGAAAAGTCGCTGCTCACAATTCCTTTTCATTTTCCAAATTTTGTGCTGAATGGTTGGTCTGTGAAACTGTTCAACGCATTGTACTATGCGAAAAACTACAAGGCGGAGATGGATGGCGTGGTTCACTACGATGGATTTTTTTATCCGCTTGATTCTATACTCGAGTGGAACAAGATCTACGGGAAGAAGGGCTTTGTTCAATACCAGTTTGTTTTACCGTTCGAGGTGAGCCATGCAGGACTGAAAAATATATTGGGAAGGATCAGCGCAAAGGGAATGGGTTCTTTCCTTGCGGTGTTGAAATTGTTCGGCCACCAGGATGACTTGATCTCCTTTCCCATGCGGGGTTACACGTTGGCACTTGATTTTCCGATACGACCAGGGATATTTGAATTTCTTGATGAGCTCGATCAGATTGTGGCAGACTTTGGCGGACGGATCTACCTATCCAAAGATGCCCGCATGAAAAAGGAAATATTTTGGCGGACATATCCCCGCGCTTCGGAATTTCAGGAGATCATCCGGACGTATGACCCCGATAACCGATTCGTCTCAAATCTCTCTCAACGTTTAACGCTGAAGCCTTAGATGGAAGAAAATGTTCTCATTCTCGGTGCTGCGTCCGATATGGCGGTAGCGATTGCCAGGAAGTTTGCTTCCGAGGGTTACTCCATAACGCTAGCGGGAAGAAATCCGGATCGCCTGAAATCACTTGAGGCCGATTTGAAGGTGCGGTATAAGGGAAATGCCTACTGCGTGAAATTCGATGCGCTCGATCTGGACAGCCATCAACAATTTTACGATACCCTTCCTGAAGAACCGAACATTGTTGTCTGTGTTTTCGGTTTGCTCGGTGATCAAAAGGAAGCGGAAAAAAACTGGAAAGCCTGTGAGCAAATCCTCATGAGCAACTACATTGGGGCAGTTTCAATCCTCAATGTTGTTGCGAACGATTTTGAAAAAAAGAAAAAAGGCACCATTGTCGGAATCAGCTCGGTGGCAGGTGAGCGCGGCCGGCAGAGTAATTATTTCTATGGAAGCGCGAAAGCCGGATTTACTTCCTACTTGTCTGGGCTCCGAAATCGCCTTCATCAACATGGCGTTCATGTACTTACCGTGAAACCGGGTTTCGTAAAAACCAAAATGATCGAAGACTTGAAAACTCCGAAGCCGCTCACAGCAACTCCGAAGCAAGTTGGAGAGCGCATTTTTAAAGCCGTCAGATCCAAGTCTGACAGCATCTATGTGCTCCCACTGTGGTCACCGATCATGATGGTGATCAGAAATATTCCCGAGGGTATTTTTAAGAAGATGAAGCTATAGTCAGGTGCTAGGCGCTAGGGTTCTGGTTGCTGGGAATGTGGGAGCCGGACAATGCCATTATTTAGCGTTGCGCATAAATTCTCTCCATTTCTCCAATGTCCAGCCTTTCAGATTTGCTGTTTCGCTGGTGCTGGCAAAGTGAATGGTGACAAAAGTTTTGAAGTCGGGATACATGGTCGTTTTTTCTTCAACGACTTTCGTGATCGAGTTGAGACAAATGTCCAGATCGTTGAGATTGTCTTTGATTTGAATGAATGTGTTCATGGCGTTTGAGTTGAACGGTAAAGTTGCGATCAAACACGATGACGCGGTAGTCCGGTTTTTTGTAAATTTCGGAGTAGCCCTTTTTTACGCAGAAACGCGAAGAGCGCAAAGTTTCGCAAAGGCACAACTGTTACAATTCTTCGCGAAGCTTGCGCTCTTTGCGTGTTTGCGTTGAAATGAAAATAATTGACATTACTGAAAATTTTGAGCCGTTCCCGATCTTCCAAGCACCCATGCCTCCAGCACCCGGAATCTATTTTTCAAATCTGATGATGTATTCCGACAAATATTCACTCGCGCCATCGTGCTGATCCTTGAAAAAGAACCGCGCTTCTTTACCGAGACGCAAACACGTGTATCTGTTTTTTACGTCTTCATCGGATGCCGTAGGCTGGAGCGATGGATACCAAAGGATGTGTCCGGGTCGATCGACCAGCATGGAAGGCGTTGTCCAGTCTTGTGCGTTGTTGCCTTCACCGAGATCTTCATGCGGGTTAAAAGAAATATACAACTGACCTCCGTTCCACTTGGGGCCTTCTGCGCGTGCCATTAGCATCACCCAACATTTTAAATATGTATTCCAGCTCACCGAAGGTCCCCAGTGATATTTTGAAGTTGGTGATGAAGCTGCACCACCACCTTGCTGAATCGGGATCTGAATCGATTTGATGGGTTGACCAATTCCATCTGAGGTCGCGTTGAATTCTTTGCCGTCCCATCTTTTAGCTTTGCCTACAGGGTTATCAAGCTCGTCAAGACGAATGCGTGCGATGCTTATACATTGCCCAGACCACTCTTTGAGAGAGTCATAACTTTTGTCATCATACTTTCCTGGATATCCGTACTCGCTGTAAAAAAGATATAGGTGGTCACCGCTCACCACGGCCGATGGATCTCCCACACCGCCAGCAAAAGTAACCGAAGTGTTGTGTGGTTTCAGGATCATGCGAGGTTGAAGGTCTTCGATGAAAGCGCCTTTATTTTCCCAACTGTAACCACCGTTGTTTGATTTCATGATTCCAATTCGACATACAGCAGCCGGTGTTGTTTTTCCGGTCAGTCCTTCGGGCCAAAGTGATGAGTTGACGTATCCCTGCCCCGAGCTGGAGTCGTAGGGCATGGTCTGCGGGTAATTTTCGTTATGATAAACCGCGTACAACGTTTTTCCAGAAGGGTCTTTTTGATCTTGATAAATGGTTTCAAACCAGACAGCGCCATGCAACCCTTCTGTGCCAGGCAGAACATTCGGTGGCATTGATGGTTCCCGAAACGCTTCATGATTTTTTGTAAAGGCCTCGATCGAATTCTTTCCATTGGCGAACTTCAGGTCGCGCGCATAACCCCAAAGCGGATCTTCGCCATATTTTCCGGGAAAGATCCGAAAAGTATCGGCCACCCAAACTTCCGCCATATTGCAGTCGACAAACGAATTGAATAGAATTTTTTCAGCCGGCAACAGAACGGCTTTTGGATTGAAGCTCACGCTCGGTTTTTTTTCGGTCGATTGACATCCGATAATGAGGCCGAAAACAGCGATAATAAAAAAGCGCAAATTTCTCATAGATATGGTAACGCCTAAAATGCCGAATCTTCAATTTATTTCCTATTGTTAAAATTTGATGATTTTAATTCTGCTGACATAAGGCTGTCACTGAAATGTAGTTTCTTCGCCTACCGCAAAACACAAGAAGAGTTATGAATACTTCGACAAAACCCTTGATCATCAAGAACGAGATCATTATCAATGCGCCAGCCGCAAAGGTTTGGGATGCATTAGTTAACCCTGAGAAAACCAAACAGTACATGTTCGGGTGCGAAACTGTGTCTGAATGGAAGGAGGGGAGCCGGCTGGAATGGAAAGGTAGCTATGAAGGGAAGGAAATGGTGTTTGTCAAGGGCGAGATTGTTAAGATCGTTCCGGGCAAACATTTGACGTACACAACCATCGATCCCAATTCTTCGATTGCAGATATTCCCGAAAACTACCTCTGGGTTAAATACGATCTTGAGGAGCAACCGGGTAAAACGCGCTTTACCGTTCAACAGGGAGATTATTCAAAAGTAGCAGAAGGAGATAAGCGATATCAGGAAGCTTACAACAATGGCGAGGGTTGGAATCCTATTCTGGTTGAGATCAAGAAGTTGGTTGAAATAGAAGTCCCTAATTTGTAATTTCTGATTTCTGATCGATCAAAGCGACTTCCATCTGGACTAAATCAGAAATCGGAAATTAGAAATCTTAAATTGCCTTTTCATTTTGTTAAGCTAATTGTGTTCAATTCGTCCACCAAACTGAACACAATTAGCTTTATATAAAAACTCACCCTGATTGATGGTCAGAGCGATGGTTGCTTGTTCAGGCCACAGCTCTTACTTCGTTAACGAGCTCTGGTTGTAGTTGTTGTTTTTCTCCGGTTTTATATTCCTCGCAGCAATTTTCTTTCAGTTTGACTACTACCCGTCCTTTTGTCTTGCCTGCCAGGATAGCATCAATGTAGGTATCTTTCAGCTCCTCGAGGCTTACCTCATGCGCTATTGCCGAAAGCTTGTCGCTCACGTTCCAGTCGGTGTTAAGCTTGTTCCAGATTTTTTGACGGAGTGCCATCGGGGTTTGTCCGGCACCAATACCGAGCAGGTTGACACCGTTTAGAATGAACGGATAAATGGTTGTTGAAAAATGAGTTGACGACAACAAACCTGTAGCTACTACATTACCATCTCTGCGGCAACGCTTGAGTAAGGTTGTTAACATGTTGCCGCTTACGGTGTCGATCGCGCCAGCCCACATGGCACGTTGTAAAGGCTTTCCAAGGCTGTCATTCAGAAACTCGCGCGGTTGAACCTTCGAAGCCCCGAGAAATTTTAAATAGCTGTGCGAATCTTGTTTGCCTGTTACTGCAATCACTTCATACCCGGCCTTGGCGAGCACAGCCACTGCAAGGCTACCGACTCCGCCAGTTGAGCCTGTCACCACGATCGGCCCATAGTCCGGTGTTTGGCCCATGGATTCCATTTTGTGCAAGGCATAAGCGGCTGTGAATCCCGCGGTACCAATGGTCATCATGTCTTTGCATGAAAGCGCACTCGGCTTTTTCAGTACCCATTCGGCAGGAACACGAATGTATTCTGCGAACGCGCCAGACGTATTCATGCCGAGATCGTATCCGGTAAGAAATACTTCGTCATCTTTTTTAAATTGTCGAACGGTACTCTCAACAACCCGCCCGGCAGCTTCAATGCCCGGTGTGTGCGGAAAATTTTTACTGATTCCCTTATGGCCGGTTGCGGATAAACCGTCTTTATAGTTCAGTGCCGAGTAATGAACCCGGATCAAAAGATCTCCTTTGGGAAGCTCGTCAACAGACCGCTGGACGATCGCGCGGTCGAATTTTCCAGGAAATGTTTCTGTAATGAGCAGCGCCTTAAATTGCATATCTGAAGGGTTAGCCTAATTGCTGTTAAAAAATTTGTACCCGATTGTACCATCGCAGAATGTTTAACTTCCAATGAGATATCTGCTGTAGCGCCCGGTCATCCGCTTCACCAGATAAACCGTGACAATCGAAAGCATGAGCACGAATATGAAAAAGATCAAATAAGTGATCAGCGAGAAATCGATCGTGATCCCATTCATCTCGATCACCTTTCGCGCGACCGATATTAAAATGTAATGCACGAAAAACACACCGAAGCTGTAGTGACCGAGAATCTCGAGCAACGGCATTTGCCGCTCGCGAAGTTTGAAGAACACAATCAGCAAGATGAAGGTCAGCACCAGGCATTTCAGCATATAAAAATTGAACGCGATAAGTCCATCCGCTGCCACCTGCTCAAAGCTGATGTCGCGCAAGTATTGCAGGTTGCCGTTGAGGTCTTGCCAGGTGAGCACGGTAAAAACGAAGAAGAGTGGCGCAAGTAATTTCCAGCCCAGCTTGAGTATTCGCTCACGGTTGTAGCTTGCCCACATGCCTGTAATATAGACCGGGATAAAGTGAATATAAGCGAGAAAGGGATTTGCATTGTGCAGCGGGCGGTAGGTGAAAAGTGTGACGAGTAAAACCAGCGGAAAAAAATACGTGTAGAAATTTTTGTTGTCGATCATGTGCAATACCGGAGCAGAAATATAGAACAGTACAATAGCGCTGATGAACCAGAATGGAGGCATGTGCGTGCCGGTGACCAAGTGATAAAAGAATTGATACCATACTGGTCTTTCGTGGAAATCTTCGGGTAGTGATAATGAATCGAATGAAGTATTCATCCGCATGATGATAAGCGGAATTGAAATAATGATATACGGGAGAATGATATTCAGGAATTTCTGCTCGAGAAACTTCTTGTAGTCGAACTGACTGTGTGTGAGATGCTGGAACAGAAAACCTCCGATGAACAGAAACAACACAGTGCCATTGCCCTCGGAAGGATCGAATACCGTTTGTAAAATATGCCTCACGCCCGGATGTGATGGCCAGTCAGAATCGTAACCACCGGCATGTACGCCAACAACAAAAAGAATTGCCAGGCCGCGCAGGTTATGGATATATTGCAGAAAGCGTGACATCGCTGAGCTTGTTTTCATTCTTCACAATTCTCGTCATCTCTTTTGCAATGATCTCGTTTCCATTCGGTGATACATGACAAAAGTCTATATAGATATAGTTATCACCATCGAATTTGTCGGTCAGGTCAACAATCCATTGGTGGTTCCTTTCAGCTATTTTCTTTTGAACCAAAGCATAGATGGCTTGAAAATTTTTCCCGAGTTCGGGATCGAGCTCGAGATAATCTGTGCGTGGTTGGCCGATAAATGCAGCAGGCTGCAGCACTGCAATGAATCTTCCCCCGCGACTCGTAACAATCTCCTGTGCCATTTCCCAATTTTTGATCATCATCTCTGCGATCTGCTCCGCCTTCTCCGGGTTACTCACACAATCGTAAGGTGTATTGTTCGGGGCTGGCTTGTATGTGACCTGCCGTATCGTGCCAAGTATATTGTCGATGAATATTTTTCCCGTCACCTCCTTGACAAATGCGGTCTTCCCCACATACAATTTCTCACGATACATCGGCACAAGCCGGTGGGCAGGTAATTTCTTTATTTCTTTCGGACACAAAAATGCTGCATCGTTCACGCCATCGTAGAAGATCACCACATCGGGCTTTGCGCCAGTGGCATACAAGGAAATAAGCGCGTCAAGTTCCTGGCGGGAATTGTATGCGAGCTGCCCGTGATTAAAAACCTTGAACTCCGGATTTTTTTCACAGAACAACGCGGGGATCGTGTGATCGTCATCCGATCCTTCTCCCCACATGGTCGATCCTCCAAAAAAATGTACGGACGTGAATTGTTTCCCGTCTCTGTTTGGCACCACGCGATTCCCATCCACACCAATGGTCAATGTTTCACCCGCGTAAGGCAATGTTTTCCATCCTACGAACGGTTCATACTGATGCTGAACACTGTTGTAGTCGTGAAAAACTTTCTTTGCATGATCGAAGTCATTTGCATAGTTCGGAAGATCTTCACGTTTGGTCTGCGCGCTTTTCTTCAGATAGATCCCACAAGCCCAATTGACCACCACCAGCAAGATCATGAAGGTGATGATGTTGATTGCAAGTATTTTCAGAATTTTCATTCTTGCCGATGGTATAAATGGGGAGTTCGTAAATGACAAACTCCCCGTAGATGCTTGCTTATTCTTTTATGATCAGCCGCTCGCGTGTTACACGGTCTCCTTGCTTGACGGTGACGATGTACATGCCTTTCAGCAACTGCGATGTCGGTAAAATTTGTATACCGCTGCTCACCTCAGTTGCTGTATATGTTTGTTCGTAGAATGGCTTGCCCATCATATCGATGACACTCACATGAACTGGATCATCATTGTGACCTGCTACCTGCACAGACATCTGCTCAGACGCTGACATCGGGTTGGGGTAAACACTAAGCTCAAGCGGAGATGACATTGATTCAACAATGACAGGTTGTTCGGCAGATGCCATAGTTGTTGTGCCGCCACCGCTTCGCAATGCGCTATCGGGTATCGTCACCCAAATGTTACCGGTATCCGGCCCTTTGTATTTCACCGTTAATGTCTGACCGCCCGTGCTTTCAAAATATTTGACGTTGATCACTTTTGAACCACTGCTAAGATTTTGCACTGCGCTGGTGATCGTCCGGGTGCCGTGCAGACCATCATTGTCTACCAACACTGCGTTGTCGAGAGTGAGCCTGCTACCGTCATCGGAAACTGTTTGAAACTGATAGCTGCCCGCAGTGTTGATGTACAGAAATCCTTCAAATTGAAAATCGAAATAGTCTTCCTGTGTTCTTGGCGCCAATGTAAAGTTGTTGACTTTGCCGGTATACTCGATGAAATTCCAGTCGACCTGATCAATGTCGGTGAACGCGCCAGTTGCGTATTTGTAGTAAAGTCCGGTTACGGTTGTGTTCGCGGTAGCTGAATTGCTGGGAGCGCTCAGGTTCCCACCAACATCAACAGCGCGAACTGTGAACGTGTAATTGGTATTCAGGTTTAAGTTTTCTAACACATAAGAAGTTTGTGCAGTGACGGTGTTAACAGTTTGTGATCCATAATAGATGTTATAGCTCCGAATTCCGTTGTTGTCTGTTGACGCATTCCACTTCAGGGTGACTTCACCGACACCGGTAGTTGTTGCAGTAAGGCCAGTAGGAGTTGTTGGCAAACTGGTGTCGGCACTGGTGTTGATCACGAGATACTGCGAACTTGATGCAGGTGTATAATTAGAACGTCCCGTGTTACTCACCGCACGAATCTTGTATTGATATAAGCTTCCGGGGTCAAGCCCTGAATCGTTCAGCGTTGTGACGTTTGGTCCGGTTAGTGTTGCGAGTGCCCACTTGGTGTACGTAGATGTTCCGGTTTTCTTTCTTCGCCAAATTTCAAAACCACCTTCGTTGGTCGAGGCATCGGTCCAGTTGACTTTAGCGGTAGTTTGGCCAGTAGCACTGCCCGTGAAGGTTGAAGGGGCTGTGATGTTGATCGGTGCCTGATCGCTGAAGTAGACGTAGATCGGATCAGACGCGGGACTTGGGCAGTTGTTGAACGCGGCAGTGACGAGTGTATATTTTCCATTGCCGACACAATTTCCAGTCGAGCAGTCCCCGGCAGAAAATTTTGGATATCGCACAGTGTCATCAACAGTGCCAGAAAGATTCACCAATGCGCCATCTTTATACCAATAGTAGTGATCGGCTTTTTGCGCGGAGTAAAGGTAAGCGTAGTTATTGTAGTTGAGATCCTTCAGTTTAACCGAACCGATTTGTTCCGCGTCTGCTTTGGCCGGACTTACTGTTGTCACGGTTACAGTTTGAGACCAGTCGTTCCACTGTGATGCCGTTGGTGTTTTGGAGATCCGGCTGAATCGTGCACGATAAGTTCCATTGGTGTTTGCTGTGTAAGATGGGCCGGTCGCACCGGAAATGATCACACCATTGCGTTCCCACTGGTAAGCAAGGAATCCTTCGGCCAGATCCATTTTTGCACCTTGTCCGTTCGTTGTGCATATCGTTGGATTATCGGCCATGACGTGAACGTACGATTTGTTCTGGTCCCTTAGCCATTTAAAGAAGTCAGGTTCGTTGTATGCGTTATTCCAGGTGCCATGTCCGAGGTTTGAATAAAGTGTATAGCGAACAGTCATACCGCCCTCTTTGAATTTTTTTACGTAGCCAGCGGTCTTCGAGGGAGAAGGACTTGTGTCTTGTCCGCCCTGGAACATCCATACCGGGATCGTTACAACTTTTGGAATCATGTTCTGTGTTGTGATGCCGCCATCACTTATGGCAGACATGGTAGCTGCAGCCGAAAAAAGCCACGGTGCTCTTTTGATGACATCAAACACGGCAGCGCCCCCGTTTGAAAGCCCATGGATGTAAATTCTGTTCGGATCGATGTTGTATTTTTTTATCATAAGCCGTACGATGCGAATGACATCCGAGGCTTGTGTGGCGTCCCAGCCATTGAGGTCTTGCGGAAAGACAACGAAGCCGGGGAATGATCGATCAGGCAGCGTAGGATCATTGGGGAGTTTGGAACCCGCAGCATTGCGCATCTGAAGGTGTACCTGACCACCGTGCAGTAGATTATGGTCATTGTTCAGCAATTCCAAAGTAGATGTTGTGGGAGCAGCCGGACTGTTGGTAGTGGGTTTCCAATATTTGTCGGCCCAATAGCAGTCAGCATTCCAGCAATTGCCGCGTTCACCCAGACCATGCATCATCACGATGAGTGGATAACCTTCTGTATAGGTTGCGTTGTAGCTTTGAGGAAACAGCAATCGATAGTTCATGACGAATGCGTCTGATGTGCCATTTTTTTCACGAAGATTTCCTTGTGCGAAAGGGCTGGAGTCCCAACTCGTCATGTCGCGATAGGTGTTTGTTCTCACCCCTGGCGAGCTTTCGCGAAAACTGAATGTTACATTTTCCTGGAGATAGTAATAACGCGTAGCAGATTTCGCAATGCGAATGTCTAGCGTTCCATAGGGCATACCAGTCTTATAAATGTAACTGGTGTCAACTTGCGCAAGGGAGAGGTTACTCATGAATAATCCAATAACCCACAGTCCAACAACTTTCTTATTCATATTTGTTTTAAGAGATTAAAGCCGTAATGTCAATTCATATAAAAATTTTAATGTTGATTTAAAAATTCGTGCCCGCTGCTTCACAAGAATTCATCATAATAACGTTTGTCGAGCAATA
>CBHROW010000001.1:0-45713 GCA_966080355.1 uncultured Chryseosolibacter sp. | reverse complement strand
CTCCCACCACTTTTATTTCTTTATCGATAGCGCGAAGGAGTTTTTCGAGTCGCTCAACGGCCAGCATCTCATCTTCAACGATCAGAATTTCCATGCGTATTCGTTAATAAATAGAAGATTCAGTCATATTTATATTTCATTTTCGCAGATGTTCGTGCACCTCTTTCAAGAGAGGAATCGATACCAGGAAGAAATCGCTTTCGCTGATCACTTGTATGTCGCGATTCGCCAATAAATTAAATTTGGCGATGATGTTCGATAGTCCGAGTTTCGTAGAGGGTATATTTGAAATTTTGGGTTGAAGATTGTTGCGCACGTTCAAAAGCGGGTAGTCTCCCAGTGATGTAAAAACTTCAACGCGGAGGGGTTTACCTGTTGTGATCACATTATGCTTTACAGCGTTCTCGATCAGAAGCTGAAGGGTTAGTGAAGGGATATAATGTTTATGATAAGTGGCATTGACGTTGACCTCGAGTGATATTGAATTTCCATACCGCGTTTTTAACAGTTGAAAATAATGCTCGGCAAACGCCAGCTCTTTTTCCAACGTTGTAATTTCTGTTTCATTCGTCTGTAACAGATAGCGATAGACTCGGGCGAGGTCTTCGACAAATTGTTCTGCTTTCTTCGGTGAGGACGAGATCAATGTCAGGAGTGTATTCAAACTGTTAAATAAAAAATGCGGGTTCACCTGACTTGTTAAAGTGCTTAGCTGACTTTTCAAATGAGATCTCTGCAACTCTTCCCGTTCTCGCTCTGCGCGCGACAATTCGATGAGATTGAATACAACCTCGTACAATGCAACGATCGTGACAGAGAAGAACACCATATGCACCGGAAACTGAATCGAGTTCAGGTCGCTGACACCATTGACCAAAACTTCGACACCTAAAAAGTGCAATACAAAACCGGCCAGTGCCCCGCACACAATTGTTGAAAGAGCTCTCCGCAGCAAACGTTTTACGGTCGGGAAAACTTTTCGAAAAAGCATGACCAGCGCTTCCACAATGTACCACATGCTGATCACCACCACTGCATCTATGACAAACCTGAACACAACCTCGAGTGTAAGTGATTTTTGTGCGTAGACCGATAAATAGATCTCAAGGAGCATCAATGGAATTCCCACCGCCCTGATTGCACGTGTATACCTTCTGCCGATCTCATCGAATGATATGGTCATGGTGATCAATTCCGAATTTAAACAGGTCAGGTTTTGCGAATCACAGTCTGATAAAAAGGTCGAATCATTGTTTTTCCGATGCGTCAACAGTGTTGATCCAGGCAGCCACTTTTTCAATGTCATTTTTCTGGAGATCAGCAATCACGGGCATAGCGGGATAACCAGACCAATTAGCCGGCTCTGGCTTCAAGATCAAACCCGCCATTCTTTCGACCGAATATTTTCGTTTCGCAATAGCATTGAATGACGGTCCCACAAGTCTTCGCTTTGAATCGTGACAAGACAAACATCCGTATTTTTTCAACAGCGTTGGAACTGAATCTTGCTGACGTTTACTCTCCGATTGTCCATCATGGTAAACAGCACAAATGGTCAATATCGAAAAAAATAAAGACTTCCAGCCAATACTTCTTATCATCTGACGCGAAGTTTTTTGTTATGAATTTTCGGCACCGTCATCAAATACGTGTAAATAGCCTTGATATCGTTTTCGGTTAGCGTGGGATAAGGCAGCATCGGGTAGCGAATCCAACTTCCATTTTTTCTCTTGCCTGTTTTCATTACCGTGTGAAAATCGTCTTTTGTGTAAGAGCCGATGCCCGTTTCTTCATCTGACGTCAGGTTCAAAGAAATTATTTTTTCTTTCTGAAGTCCTGGGAACTTACTTCCTCCCCCCATATAACCTTTTGATTTATCAGGCTGGAGGAAATTCACACCAGCCGGGCCAGAAGAGTGACAGTTGAAACAATGCAACACATCATCGACAAGGTATTTTCCGTAAACCACTGATTGCAGCGTGTCGGGTTTATTTATCGTGTAAACCGGATCGTCTGAGTTTATCTCTTTTGCGAGGGCAGCGATTCGAAAGGGGATCGAACGTTTTGATGTCCTGGTCTTCTCTGCCGATGATGCCGAGGCGCCCCCACCGGATTTCAAAAAAGAAATTATGGCATTCAGATCCGGATCCGACATCCGGTGATACCGAGGCATTATCAAATTTGCTTTCTTTCCGTTGGGCTTGATCCCCGTTCGTAAAAAACTACGGATGTTTTGATAAGTCCAGGCACCGATCCCAAAGGTCGAATCGCTGGTAATGTTGGGTGAGTAGATCTTGCCAAAAATTCGCGGGACGTCCGTCATTCGTTTTCCGCTCAGGAGGCCGTCATCACCAAAGTGACATTGCCCACAAGCTGCGATGGTCAATCGCTCACCGAGCCGAAGCTCAGTTTCTGTGCCAAGTGTAACCTGCTGACGACCTTCGCGGGAAATCGCATTGGAAAAAAGTACAATCACAAGGCTAGCCATCGCGATAGCCGCTAACAATTTGAATCCAATTTTGAAACGAAGAATGGTGTTCACGAGCAACATGCTTTAGAGGGCCGAAATTTAAGTCAGGCGATCAAATACAAAACGGGGTGTACGATCGAACCGATCAAAAAGATGCATGAACCGTAACAATCAGTGATCGAATAACACGTTCATGTGATCCCGGCACCTCTCTCACGCAAGTCAGTTCAAATCGCAAAGGTCTGCGTGATGCGTTTGCCCTTAGCCGGGCTTTCAGGAATCTTAGGGCTTCGTCTTTTTGTTTTCACCTTATTATCTTCGCATCTCCACTACACAACAGAGGCATGTGCTATCACAAATCGCAAACGGCTCAGATCGGTCAGCTCGCGGACTACTATTCGGCATCATACAGCGATGTTGTTGCAGAAGAATATACGCCAAGATTTCATGAAAATGGTTTCGACTTTCATCCAACAGCAATTGTGACGGCAGGACGACCGAAAGAACTCCAAATGTTTCATTGGGGGCTCGTGCCCTCCTGGACGAACAGCCTCGCTTCGGCTCAGAAACTTCGGATCTCCACGCTGAATTGTGTCAGTGAAGAAATGTTTGAAAAATCTGCATTTAAAGATGCAGCCAGCGAAGGAAAGCGCTGCCTGATTCCGTGCACTGGATTTATGGAATGGAAGTGGCTCGATGAGAAAGGTAAAGCCAAGGTCCCTTATTTCATCAGCTTGTCTGACCAGCCCATTTTTTCCATCGCGGGCATTTACACCCGGTGGAAAAATCGTGACAACGATCGCTACTACTACTCTTACTCGGTGCTAACCACCAAGGCGAATACTTTGATGCACGAAATTCACAACAGCAAACATCGCATGCCAGTGATCCTGCCGCGGCAATATGAAAAGGAATGGCTGAATCCGACCCTCACAAAGGATTATGTGCTTGCTTTATGTCAACCTCTTGAGCATACGAAAATGAAGGCACATACCATCTCGAAGCTGATCACCACAAAAGGCGTTGACACAAATGTTGCGGAAACGTTGCAGGTCTATGACTACAATAAGGCGAGTGCCCGTGATTCTATTCCCGGGCTATTCGACTTGTGATTGACCGACTTCAAAAGGAAATTTAGCAGGCGTCCGGAGGCACAGTGTCTGCATCACGATGCAGCAAATTCAAATCCAAACAACAGAAGCAGCTGTTTAAAACGATTGATCATCCGTTGGTGGAAGCGTGAGTATCAAATTGGCCTGATTTTTTTGGAAAACGGAAAGTTAGTTTTTATAATTCCTGCTTGAATTTATCTGTAAACCACAAAAAAAATCAAATTATGAAGTTTTGCAACATTATTCTGGCGGCCTTCCTGGTCATGGGGATCAGTGCCAGCCGGGCGCAAACGGCTTCCGGCAAGCCCGCTTTCACAGACGAGGATTTAAAAAAATACGCGGTTACTATGGATTCCGTGAAGGGAATGCAACTGACGCTAAACGACATCATTACCGAGATGGTACAAAAAAACACGGTGATGTCTGTGCAGCGTTACAATGACTTGTTCAAAATTGCCAACGATGAAACCAAGTTGGCAGAAAAAAATGCAACTGCCGAAGAGAAGAAATTTCTCAAGGATGTTGCCGACAAGAGAACCGAAGAAATGGCCCGCATCAACGCAACTTATCAAGGTCTTGTGAAGGAATATGTGGGGGTGAAAACTTTCAATGCCATCAAGAAGTCGCTGGAAACCGATCAGGCATTAAAAGCGAAATATGAAACCATGAGCAAAGAGCTGCAAAGCAAAGGCGGTTGATAAGATCTCCAGGCTCGAAAGAAAAAAAGCTCGTCCGATGACGAGCTTTTTTGTTGATGGCACTGCATGTGTTAACGCTGAAGAGCGATCTTTTTAGTCTGCACAGACTGCATGTTCGGAGCAGAGACAGAGAGTCTGTACAAGTAAATTCCTTCGTTCATGTTTTCTGCATCCCACGCAACACGGTGAAATCCGGGCGTCAGATCCCCATGATGCAGCGTGGATATTTTTTTTCCCAGCATATCATACACTTCCAGCTTTACATGGTATACGTTGCTTTGGTCTGGTAATGCAAACGGAATTGTGGTTTGGCCTGCGCTTGGGCTGGGATAGGCGTCACCCAGCAGAACGAAATCGGGTTTAATTTTTTCCTCAAGGTCTTCTCCGAAATAAATGCGGAATGAACCCGAAACTTTAGGATCGAAAATGTAGCGACCAGTTTGGCGCATGTTCACTGGTTTTTGCAGGGAAACATCGAAAAGAAAAAGTTCTCTGGAATTATTTCCAAACGCCTCGTTGTCCCAACTGAATTCAGTCGTTTGTGTTGTATTTGTATTGACCTTAAAATTCCATGTATAGTTCTCGCGCGTATCAACTACGTCTCTCGCAACAAATTTGATCTTATGTTCCGGGTGCGGAAATTCCATTTGTAAAGTATTCTGGAATGAAGGTGGATTGAAGTCATCGAGGTCATCGATAGAGATGTTAGCGCTTTCACTCATCCCAACGCCACCGATGTTGGTTTCAATTGGTCCGCATTTCAACAAGATCGGGACAATCCACTCACGCTCACCGAGATCTGATGAAATCGACTTTATTCTCCCGCCAGAAGCCGAAGTCACCAGCGGGATGTTGAGTGTAACACTGGAGGGACTGAGATTGTGTACGAAAGCACCTTCAGTAGTTGCTATTACCTCTACATCATTATAAGCACCTGCTTTGTATACCTTCGGTGCTCTTAAGCCTGGCGGATCTCCATTCGCAGACAAAACCTCGCTCCATACCATCGGAAAGGGATAAGGATTTCCAATCTGATTCCAGCCGGGAGCAAGTGTCATGGAGAACAGATTCTCTCTATTTACGTTGGGTGATGAATCTACGTTGAGTGAGATGGCTCCGCCATTTTTATAAATGATCCAATAACCGATACCTGGTATCAGATTTGTAAAATCTTTCGGGTATTCATCCCATCCCGATTGCTCGCTATTGAGTGTTAACAAGCGCCACACTTTGGAGTCACGCTCACCAATTGCTGGAACAAGCACCGCATCCACGCTGTTGTCAGATGCTGAGAACGGTACAGAGATGATCCGATAGTCTTCCGCGGTACTTCCGGCAGGCAACGCGTTTGCCAATGTTGTCTTTTTTCCTTCCGGGAAGGTGATGTAAGCGTAGTGGCTGCCATTCACTGGACTCCTCGCGATGTTACCTGCTGCATCGGAAGCCGTAATATAAAACTCGATGCCAATAGGATTGTAAGCGCTGGAAGGCAATGAACCTTCAAAGATATCTCCTGTAGATCTCGTCAAGACCAGGGTTGTGAAATTCGCTTCCGTTGTAATGGGACGATAGAGAATCTGGGCCTGCGTTACGCCCACCGCATCGGTTATGGTTACCTGGACGGTTTTGCTGTTGTCACCATTCTTAAGCGCACTTGTGGCATTCGAATTCTGGAAGGTAATTGCAGGAGCAACCGCATCTGGTGTAACCGCCATGGAAAAACTCCAGACTGTGTTGTTGATAATCGGTGTTGTTGAGTTCCCGAAGAGATCGGTAAATGCCCCGGCCTCTAATGTAATGAAGTACGATTGGGTTGTGGCAGCATTCGGAGAATACTTTAAAGAGCTTGCTGCAGGCGTGAAGGTGAATGTCCGGTCAACCTGATCGCCTGCGCTTACATCAATGCTTTCAACAAAACCACTGGTATTGGTTGGCTCTACGATCTTGATCTTCTTTCCCGCCACGGGAATAACGCCCTCATCAAAAGTGATGGAGAGCTTGGAGGTTGGAAGAACGCCCGTTGAGTTGTGCGCTGGTAATAATTTGGCGATTGCGGGTGCCTGGTGATCGTTGGTCATAACAATGCCCGAGCTTTTCAATACAGGCTTTCCAACATCATATGCGTAAGCAAGTCCAGACAACTCATCAAGTATGATCTGGCGAAAGTTCGAACCGAGTTGATTGGTACCTACGTTCTGCCAAACTTTTCCCTGGTCACGCGAAAGCCACAGCACACCATTCCCGCCATCAATAAAAAAATAATTTGGACCAGTGATTGTAAATGTGCCTCCTCGGGGAACCGTCAACGTATTCCAGGTCAAGCCATTGGTTGTAGTGAATAACTTGCCGTCACCATCATACAAATACATTTTGTCATTCTTGTAAACAAAATTTCTGGGGTTAGTTGTGAAGGTCAGCTGAGTAACCGTACCCGATGACAGTTGATAGACTTTCTGGCCCGTGATCTGAAAATAAACAACTCCTGTTGCATCGGCAGCAATAGAAGTTGCGAGATAATTAGGTGGAAATCCCGGTACAGCCACCTCAGTCCAGGTTGTCAGGTCGTTCGATGTCTGGATATGACCAAGTTTGTCGAGTGCGAAATACGAAACGCCAGTGGATACGAGAGCCTGAAAATCCAGGTTTCCGGAGTTGATCTTGGTCCACGTCACGCCATCCATCGTTTTGGCAAGTGGAAAGCCCCAGGCTAACAATCCACCGTCATTCGATTGTAATACCCCTCTTGTCACAGTGTTACCCGTAACTGATTCTGTCCACGTAACGCCTTTGTCGCTGGTAGCAAGTAAGGAACTGCCCGCGAGAATGTATATCTTATTTCTGAATTGAGTGAACGAGCTGTAGTAGAGGTTTGAAATACCTTTCTGCTGAAAATCAACAAATGTAGCTCCGTTGTCTGTCGACTGTGAAACCGATGGTGGACCGAAGCGAGTGGCACCATGTGATGCGATAGCGGTAGATCCGTTCCACACCATAGCGGATATCGAAGATTTATATACTCCGCGCTTTACCCAATTTTGTCCGTGGTTGGTGCTTACGTAAATTGAATTATCGACATACGTTGCGTGGGCAAACCAGTACTCGTTATTTGGAGACAAAAAAAGTTTGCTGCTCAGATTGAAGGAAAAATCCTGAGGCAGCGGAAAATCTCCTTTTATGGAAGTCCAAGTGTTGCCGTCATCCGATGACATCATGACATCATTCTTCGTGACCACAGCCAATCGACCTCCTTCCAGTGCAGCGATCGAATTTATAGTTCCAGAGCCCGTGAAAGTCACAGGTGTCCAGGTTGCGCCTTTATCAGTTGAGCTGATCAGCGTTGTTTCATTGCTCGCCAACAAAATTCCGGAAGTTGAGACGGTAATATCGGTATACACTCCTGTCGCTCCGGTAACTGTTGCGTAGGTGTCACCGTTGTCAGTCGACCGTAAAATACCTGCATATGGCGTTGTGATGAGTAAGTCACCCACATCGTTCTTAATGATCCTTCCATAATAGCTCTCGATAGTTCCTGACGGCTGCAAAGGCCGCTCAACAAACGTATCGCCATTGTCAGTAGAGCGATACACGGCAACGTCAGATAATATGAAGAGCGTGCCGGCATTATCAACCAGCACATCCACGCCACGAAATTGCTTCGTTAGCTTTTCCCATTTTGCTGCGCTGTCGTTATATCGGAACACATTGTATTGTCCGGCCACAAACAATTGTCCACCCGGGCTTTTCACCATGTGGGTAAGTTCTCCGCCAAATGGGCCGCCTTCAACTTCCTGCCATCCGAAGTCGATGTATTCCGGGGCTTCAGATGGTGGATAGATGAGTTTGTTGGTTGCCGAGATCGCGAACTCTAATGCAGGCGATCCCGTAGCTGATGCAATATATTTTGTTCCATCAGCACTCAACGTCATGTCGGTCACATAAGCAAAATTTTCGCTCATGGGGATGGATGTGAAAGTTTTGCCGTCATCCTGCGTTACCGAAAATGTTCCTGGCGATGGAACTGCGATCGCTGTCAAGCCCCCTGGTTGTCGCAACGCAATTGCACCCAAAGTAAAGATGTTCGTATCCTTCCACGTTGCGCCTTTGTCAGTGCTGATGTTGAGATGACTTTTATATGTGATGTAAATTTTGTTGTTCAGGCAGAACATCGTCTCCGGATATCGGCCATCTTCAGAATCTAAATGGAACTGTGTTGCAGTCCATGGCGAAACATTCGAATCAAGCTTCCAAAATTCCCTTGCTGAGCCGGCATGGTTAGTTCGGTTCACATAAAAATATCCGTCATCATCGCGCGCCACAATATTTTCGATTGTAAATCCGGTCGGATAGCCTGTGGTGGGAATTTGTGTCCACGTTGCGCCTTTATCCAGCGACTCCCAGATCGTAGCATCTTCCGCAAAACCATAAATGTCGTTTGATGCAACGATGCTCAGCTCATTGAACACGATAGAATTGCTGGTGTAAGAAGTCCAATTCAGTCCGTCTGAAGACGTATGGATAAATCCTCCGGCAACCATGATCAACGTGTTGTCAGGCAAGCGATAAAGTTTTGCGATCGGATATCCCACAGATTGTGTGCTCCACGTGAGGCCCTGGTTTGTAGAATACCAGTATACACTCGGTCTGTAACCTTGAACGAGAACGATCTTCCCATCTGCAGTTACTTCAACCTGACGACCATCACCGAACTTCAACCCGGTCGAAGCCACCGACCACGAGTTGCCCGAATTACTTGATGCAAATATCCCATCTATGCTGGCTCCCGCAAAAACTTGCGTATTGGTCTTCCACACGATGGCATTGACAGGCTGATCAGTGATTGTAGTTGTCGGCCAGGGTTTTGAAGCCCATGGTGTTGGTGCGCCTTCTGTAAATTCCCAAAGGCCGCGCGGTGTCTGGTTGTTATTACTGTAGGGATTTAAAAGCCATAATTTTCCGGTTGGAGAAACTGCGAGCAAGGGTTCGATATAAACTGACGGGGAAATACCATCGCTGGAAATCGGTTGCCACGTAGCGCCTCCATCAGTTGAGGACTGGAAGCTGAGCGCTGTCGGAGATGAATAAGACATGAAGATCCTATCGGCCGAAGTCAATGCCATCTCCAGTCTGAAGTCGTTCTGATCAACCGCTTTTGGAAAAATTGTTACCCAATTGTTTTCATTCCATGAAGCGAGATCGGTGGGATTTGATGGGAAAGTATACTTGCGGATACCCTTCGTCTTATCACCTATCAGGATGTCGCCTGCTGAAGTGAAGTCGATGTCGGTGATGTCGTAGTAATTGAACGAGAGCAATTGTTTCCATGTCACACCTGCGTCAACACTGATCTGCATCTTGAGGTCGCCCATCAGAAGATACATTCCTGTTCCGGGCATTTTATAGATCCTTCGAATGGCGTCATTGAAATTCAATTTGGAATTGACGATAGTCCACGTGCCGCCATTGTCTGTGGTTGACGCGAGTATGTTTCCAGTAGCTATGAGCAGTTTGTTCCCATCAAAAAATGCGTCATACACATATTTGTATCCTTCGGGAGGCGTAATCAGTGTCCAGTTCACGCCATTGTCTGATGAATAGGCAACCTTGTTGTTAGCCACAGCATACAGTTTCGATTTTGCACCATCGAAAAATAAGTTCGAAATGTTTCCGCCAAATGGACCTTCCAATTGTTTGAAGGTTTGAGCCAAAGAAGCAAACGTGAAAAGCACGAGTGCAATCGTGGTCATATTTTTTTTCATCATCGTATTTTTCATGACGACTATTATTGATCAGAAGGAAGCGCTGGAGGATCAGGCTGGCTGCCACCGTCTTTCGAACCGGAAAGCGTAGTGCCAAGAAAAACAATTCCGCCTACGACAGCGGCACCGCCCACTGTCTTGAGCAATAGCGGAACACGAGGCTTGATGGCAAAAAATCCAGTGTAAATAGATTCATCCGGTCTTTTTGAATCGGTGATGCGAATGCGGTAATCATCTCCGGGTTTTGCGTGTGAAGGCATCGTTAACAAATAGCTTCCATTGTTCGGATGATTCAACTCCCCCACAATGCGCTCGCTGCCTTTGAATAATTCAATGTGAATGGGATTTGTATTTCCGGGTTTCCAGTTCAGTGGATAAGTCTTACCGCGCTTATAACTTTTATCGGTGTCGAATCCCTGGAGCTTCGCGAACATCACAAACACCCTGCCGCGTACTTCAAGCGCCAAGTCTCCGTTAAACTCACTGAACTCTTCGTTGATATTCCATTCAATTTTTTTTCCTGTGCCAGGCTTGATCTCATTGCCCACATCACCTTTTACTTTGGTCATCGGCACCGTGAAATTATCTTTGGAAGCGTAGAGATTGAGTTGATATTCGTTGTTTGGGTTGGAATCATCGAGGTCGTAATGAACGATGATCTTTTCTTTTGCAAGCTCCACCTTTTTGATCTGCACTTTTTGCGCAGTGGCAACAAGGGGAACCAGCATCACACAAGTTAAAGTCAGTCGCAACATATCGTCTGGGTTAAGAATAGAGGTTTAAAATTTTCAATCGGGCATCAGCGAAAAATCACCAGTTCCCTCCGGATTACTTTCTGACAAACAGAAAATCGCTTCCGGGAAGGTTGCCTCCAAAATCTCCAAGGCGCGGAGGGTTCTTCAACTTTTCAACGTAGCCGTAGATCTCCGAGATAGTAAGAATTCCATCTCGCCCCCCTTGCGACTGTAATGCATCGATGAAACTCTTAGCAAAGGGTGAATGCTTGCCTGGTATGCCATCGGATACATACGTTTTACCTCCCGAAGTGAGATACCGTCTTGTCTTGAGCGTAAGCTTCCGCGCAATGAATTCGTTTTGATTCTGCTCTTTGTAAACATCGTCATCGGCTCCGCGTGTCGAGGCGAGTGCTTCGTCAAATGTCCCTCCGAAACAGACGTCCATCACCAGAAAGATATGTTCGCTGGGAATGTTGTTGATGATGGAACGAAGGCGGTTGTGAGAGAGGTAAGAAGTTTTTCCTTCATCATTGGCGATCGATTCTTTGGTCACCACGAAACCTTCTCCAAAGGTCTGGTCATAAGTTCCGTGACCTGCAAAGAAAATGAAGAGCTGATCCAGCGGCTTATACTTTTTCTCCGCATACTCGCGAAGCTTTCTGAGAATATCGTCTTGTGTCGGGTTCTCCACGATGTCTGCTTTGAAGCCGTATGTTTTTTGAAGCTCCTCAGCAATTGCGCGGGAGTCGAACACCGGGTTTACCAGGTCGTTCCAGTTGTCATATTGATCGGTGGCGAAGATCAGCGCATAGTCATCACGCTCTATGCGGTTTGCATCGGCTAATGCAAGCGTACCTACACGAACACGTCTGTAACTTTTCGTCTTCACCCCTTCCGCATTCTCGACAACAACCTCGATGATATTTTCACCGTCCATGAGGTTGATTGTTTTATCGACCACGGTATAAAGCTTTTGTGCTTCGTCAGGTTTTACAGTCATACTTCCTCTTGGCGCTGTCAGCAGCGATTCGCGGATAGTGACGGTGATGCCTTTGATCGGAGTTGTAGTCTCCACCACGAACTTGATCTTGTAACGCGCCTCAGCGGAATAGCTGATCTCGGGAATTGGCGTCATCCAGTTCACGATGGGTACTGTAGACACGACAGGATTTTTCGTGCTGATTTCAAACTTTTCGGTGCGGCTACTTACATTCTGAGCTGCAACCGAGCCGGAGAATGCAAGGGCGGTGAGAAAGATTGATACATGCTTGGTAGTCATTGCAAATATTTTTTATGAACCAGTATTTTTTAAATCATCGTTTGAGAACAATTTTTTTCGTCTGCAGTGACTGTCCATGAGGAGCTGACACCTGAAGTCTGTACAGGTAAATTCCATCGTTGACATTTTCTGCATCCCATGAAATGGAATGAAATCCGGGAAGCGTTTCTCCCTCGTGAAGTGTCGATACTTTATTGCCGAGCATATCGAACATCTCCAGCATCACTTTATAAGAGCTATTGTCATCGGGTAAAGCGAATGGAATCGTAGTCAATCCCGCGCTTGGGTTTGGATAAGCATTGCCCAACAGAATGAAATCAGGTTGGATCTGTTCTTCGACATTTTCCCCAAAATAAATTCTAAACGAAGCAGAAACCTTCGGGTCGAAAACGTACCGAGCACCCTCGCGCATGTTCACCGGTGTTTGAAGCGCAACATCGAAGAGATAAAGCTCATTTGAATTATCTCCAAGTGCTTCGTTGTTCCAGCTAAGCTCAATTGCTTCTGTCACGTCTGTATTGACGGTGAAGTTCCAAACATAGTTTTTGCGCGGGTCAACTACATCCTGAGCCGTGAATCTGGCGCGGTGTTCAGGATGCGGAAACGCCATTTGCAAAAAGTGATGGAATGGAGGCGGATTGAAATCATCCAGGTCATCGATCGATACGTTTGCCTTTTCGCTCATACCTACTCCTCCGATATCGGTTTGGAGCGAATGGCTCTTCAATGAAACCGGAACGATCCATTCGGATTGACCAAGATCGGATGAGATCGATTGTTTAAGTCTGCCGCCCGAAGTGGATGTCACCAGCGGAATTGTGAGTGTGACATCGGCTCCGCCACTGTTATAAACAAATGCGCCTTCGGTGGCTTGAATGTTATCGCTGGTAACATAGCCACTTCCATTGAAAATTTTCGGAGTTCCGATCCCAGAAGGATTGTTATTGGCCGCGAGCACCTCGCTCCATGCCATAGTGAATGGATAAGGATTCCCGATTTGATTCCATTGGGGTTTCAATACAAGAGATGCAGGTGTTGTCTTTGTGACAAGCGGTGTCGTCTCCACTCCGAGGGAAATTGCGCCACCGTTCTTATAAATCATCCAGTATCCAACTCCGGATTCGATCGATGTAAAGTCTTTCGGATACTCCATCCACGATTGATCTTCCGTATCGAGCGTAAGCAAACGCCAGATCTTCGAATCATGTTGGCTCAATGCCGGCTCCAGAACTGCCTCAACCGTATTGTTTGATGAAGCATAAGGATTAGAGATGATTCGATAATGTTCTTGCTGTGTTCCTGCAGGTAATGCGAAACCCAGTGTTGGTTTTGCTGCATCTACTTTTTTGTATGCATAATAGACACCACTTGCCGGGCTGCGCGTGGTATTGCCAACAGCGTCAGCAGCGGTGAGGTAAAACTCAAGACCGATCGGTCCGTAAGCACTTGATGGAACGGCAAATTCGAAGAGGTTACCACTGGTTTTTGTGAGTGACGAAGTAGTAAATGCCGCATTGGAAGTTATAGCGCGATAAAAAATCTGAGCTTGCGTTACACCAATATTGTCGGTGATGGTTGCCTGCACAGCTTTGCTGTTATCCTGAATATTCAAGTAATTTTTTTGTCCCGTATTGTCGAAGCTGATAGCGGGCGGGGTGGCATCGGGCGTCACAGCCATGGAGAATTTCCATGTCGCATCGTTGATAATGGCGATGGTTGTGTTACCGAACAGATCTGAAAAAGCTCCTGCCTCGAGCGTGATGTAATACGATTGAAGGCTTCCACTGTTGTTGGAATATTTGAGTGAGGTTGCCGCAGGTGTGAACGTGAAAGTTTTACCCGACTGAACACCGGTTGCAACATCGAAACTTTCCACGAAAGCACTGGTGTTGGTTGGCTCTACGATCTTGATCTTTTTTCCGGCAACCGGAGTTACGGCTTCATTGAATGTGATCGAGAGCGTTGCTGTTGGAAGGATGCCTGTGGCGAGATTGGCTGGAGAAAGCGTGGCCGGTGTGGCACCCTGGTTGTCATTCAGCAACACCATGGAAGAACTTTTCAGAACCGCGTTTCCTTGAGCAGACGCGTAGGCGAATCCCGTGAACTCGTCAACGAGAATCGATTCAAAATTCACCGTCTGTGCTGGAGTGCCCACGCTTTGCCAGTTTAGTCCCTGGTCGCGCGAAACCAAAAGCAATCCCTGCCCTTGCGAAACAAAATAGTAATTCAGGTCAGTGATCAGCATTTTGTTTCCTTGCGGAACCGGTTTCGAAGTCCACGTCAATCCATCGGTTGTGCTGTAGAGAACACCATTCGAAGTATACAGGAAGATGGTGTTGCCAACTCTGAGAAAACCATTCAAATTACCAAGCGGGAGCGGCAAGTTTGCTAACGAGCCAGATGCAAACTGGTAAGCTTGGGTGGTCGCGGTAGTAAAATACAAAACACCTGAAGCATCGCTTACCATAGTTTTTGCCTCCGCGAATTGAGGAAGGCCCGACATGGCGAGCGTTGACCATGTCGTAAGGTTGGTGGAGGATTGAAATTCGTAGTTAGCGCTGAACGCATAAAACAAGGAAGCGGATGATGCTGTTATTAACTTGAAATCACCGCTTGCTGTTACCTGGCTCCAGGTGACCCCGTCCCCAGTTTTGTAAATGCCTTTTCCATATGCAATCATTGAACCATCTGGCAACTTGAGCAAGCCACTTACTGACGTACTGACGGAAGCAACTGACGTGAAAGTTGCTCCCTTATCTGCGGAAGCGAACAACTCATTATTTGATATCGCGAACAATTTCGTTTTGAAAAGTTCGAGGCCGTCAAAGCGGTTGTTCGCAAATCCTTTGTTTGCCTGAAACGGTGTGAATGTTGCTCCGTTGTCTGACGACTTCAGCACGCCCTGCCCTAACAATGACGGAAAGTAACTGCTAGTTCCCGCGTAAATGTCCGTTCCGTTCCAGGTAAGAGAAAGGACCTGCGAAGTAATATCAGTTTTCTTCGTCCAGCTGCTGCCTCCATTTGACGAGGCATAAATGGTGGCCCCAGCATTATTTTCATGCACAAACCAGTACTCATTTGTGGGGCTGAGGTAAACTTTGCTTCCGGAGATTATGCTGAAAGACGGACCTGTGGGAATGTCTCCAAGCATAGGAGAAAATGTTAAACCTTCGTCTGATGACTTATAAATATTATTATTTGTCACGGCAGTGAGCTTTCCACCTTCCAGTGCATTCAAGCCTGAAACAAAATTGACGGTTGCCAGGTCGATGCCTGTTGCTGCGGACCAAGTTTTTCCCTTGTCAGCTGAACGAAAAATCGTTTTGTCTTTTACGGTGATCAGAATGCCATTGGTAGACATGGCGAGTTGGCTGTAAATGCCGTTGTCGAGTTTTGCAAACGAAGCACCATTGTCAGTCGAGCGATAAAAGCCCGAGACTCCCGCGACAAAGATGTTTCCAACATCATCGACAAGTATCGTCAGCAAACCTACGCCTCCAACATCAAGTGTTGAAAATGTGGCACCGTTATCGGCTGTAACAAGAATTGAAGAACCTCCGACAAAATATATCTTGTCAGTCACCACATCTATGAATGCATCACTTACATAAAAATCTCTAATCGATTCCCAAGCCGAGGCAGATGAATTGTAACGATAGATCTTGCTTCCACCGAACGTGAATAACTGGCCGGAAGCTGACTTTACAACTTTCATAGCATCACCGCCAAATGGTCCACCGGCTACCGATTGCCAATTAAAATCGATGTATTGTGGAATTTCAGCAGTAGGCAGGAGCAGGCGGTTTGTTGGGCTGATTGCAAACTCGAGTGCGGGAGAATTTTGTGCCGATGCGATATACTTTGTTCCTGCGGCATTCAACGAAATGTCGGTGATTCGTCCTTTAGGCTGAGCTATCGGGATATTGATGAATGTTTGACCCTCGGTTTGCGTGACTGATAAATATCCTTCGTGTGCAATGGCGAGGCCGGTGAGTGCGCCTTGCCGTAAAGGGATCACCACATCAGCGCTCCGATCGACAACTGTCCATGTTGCACCGCGGTCCGAACTTACTTTCAACCCCGAGGACGACACATAGATCTTGTTGTTAAGGGAGAAAAGCGCAAATGGAATGAAGTTCTGCGCATCAACACTGAATGACGATGTAGTCCATGGCAAAGCGTTGGAATCGAAACGGTAATATTTTGTTGCGTTTAAATTGTCACTTGTATGCGCATAAAAATATCCATCGTCATCGCGGGTTGCTGCAGTAAAATATTCGGTTGCAGAGGGTCCTCCGGTGATCGTTATCTGACTCCACGAAGTTCCTTTATCCAACGACTCCCATACCGTACCATCCGATCCAAACGCATAGATATCATTGCTGGCAACGATCACGATCTCCTTGATCGTCATGACTCCGGGAGGGTTTGCGTGTTCAGTCCAATTGAGCCCATCGGTAGACGTAAATGTTCGCGAGGCATCGGTTGTAATAATCAAAGTATTGTCGGGAAGTCGATACAGCTTATAAATTCTGTACGGAAAACTTTGTGTGATCCACGTCACACCCTGATCCGTAGAATACCAGTACGCTTCGGGAAGATATCCGAGCACCACCAGTATCTTCCCATCCGCAGTGATCTCAACCTGATTTCCTTCTCCAAACTTCAATCCGGTGGACGAAATTGCCCATGAGTTTCCGGCATTACTGGTTGCGAAAACTCCATCTTTAATTGATCCGGCAAAAGCCTGCGTATTGCTTTTCCAGACCGCGCAAAGAACGTTTTCTCCAGCGATCGTTGCAGTAGGCCACGGCTTACTGACCCACGGTGTACCTGCTCCTTCAGTGAATTCCCAAACGGTGTTAGGGCCATTGACAAAATAGTACATCTTGCCGTTCGGAGACCCAGCCCATGCTGTTTCCGATGCCGTGTAGGAAGCACCCAAGGTCTGAACTTGCCATGTGGCACCGCCATCGGCCGAAAGTTCTACGAGCGTTTCATTTCCCGCAGCGCTCATGTGATTAAATAAAATACGATTGTTTGTTGTGACTCCAATGTCTGTCCAATAGTCCGTTCCTGCCCATGGTTTTGGGAACACGGTACTCCAACCTGCCGCACTCCACGATGCGGGATCTGTAGGTGTTGCGGGCTGCGGATATTTTATGAGTCCAACGTTAGCATCCCACGCGAACAGATCTCCGCTTGGAGTAACATCAAGGTCTGGCACCAGAGAAACACCACCGAATGCGTACGAGTGGATTGTTTTTGTCGTAGCACCGTTATCGGTACTCAACTCGATCCTTCCATCGCCTAAAATGACCAGCACACCCGTAGCAGGATGCTTGATGAGTTTAAAGTAAGATGTCGAGCTCTCGAACCCACCCACAAATGGATTTTGAACAGTCCAGTTTACTCCGCCATCTGTTGACATTATTATCTGTTTGGCGGTGGAAAGTCCAATCAGTTTTGTTCCGTCCAGCACAACATCGTCAATGCCGTACGAGTTTGCAGGAACGATGATGCGATTCCAGTTGACTCCATTATCTGCAGATGCAAATAATTGGCGGTTAACAACAGCGTACAGTTTACTGTTCGCACCGTCATAAGCAATGTTGGTCACTTTGCCTCCGAAAGGTCCATTCAATTCTGTGAATGATTGACCGGAAGTAATTGTGGTGAGGGAGCTTAAGATCAGTATAA
Organism: uncultured Chryseosolibacter sp.; assembly: GCA_966080355.1. Classification (GTDB taxonomy): domain Bacteria; phylum Bacteroidota; class Bacteroidia; order Cytophagales; family Cyclobacteriaceae; genus Chryseosolibacter. The sequence goes on along the minus strand of CBHROW010000001.1, from coordinate 27,961 downwards.
AAAAAAGATTACGCATGGGGGTTCGGAGTTTGCTTCGGTTTAATTTTCATCAGGAAGCCCTGGCGGATCGGGTTGACTTCCTTCATCTTTCGAGCCTGAAAGCACGGTCCCGAGAAAAACGATCCCACCTAGAACTGCGGCACCACCTGCAGTTTTAAATAACAGCGGAACTCGTGGCTTGATGCTGAAAAATCCGGAATAAATTGACTCATCAGGTCTTTTTGAATCAGTAATGCGTATACGATAGTCATCTCCGCGCTGTGCATGTGAAGGCATCGTTAACAAATAGCTTCCATTGTTCGGATGGTTGAGCTCACCGACTAACCGCTCGCTGCCTTTGAACAACTCGATATGAATGGGATTGGTGTTGCCGGGCTTCCAGTTCAGCGGATACGTCTTACCGCGTTTATAACCCTTTTCAGTGTCAAACCCCTGAAGCTTGGCAAACATGACGAACACTCTGCCACGCACCTCCAGGGCAAGATCGCCTGCGAAGTCGCCAAATTCATCATTGATGTTCCATTCGATTTTTTTTCCAACACCGGGTTTGATCTCATTGCCCACGTCACCTTTCACTTGGGTCATGGGTACAGTGTAGTTGTCTTTTGAAGCGTAGAGATTGAGCTGATATTCGTTGTTGGGATTGGAATCATCGAGGTCATAATGCACGATGATCTTTTCTTTGGCCAGTTCCACCCGTTCGATCTGCACTTTTTGAGCGTGCAGGATCACAGGCGTCACCAGCACGAAGACTAAAGCCAGCCGATTCATGTGGGGTCCAGGTTAAGTTTCCTCAAGTTAATCAATATTCTTACGAGCCAGCGGCCATAACGATTTTTTCTCCAATCGATTGATTTTGTTATCTTTGCACCCTCGGAAGTGGCACCGGCTTTAATCCCAATTTTTTTGCTGCTTTCAGGCGTAGGAGTTCTGTTTTATTTTTTAGGCTGCGCCAGAAATTAAACTTTATAGATCCTTAAGACTGTTTATTGTTAGTAATGAGAAAATTCCTAACCTGTACATTCGTTGTACTGGCTTCTTGTTTTACCTCAAAGCTGGTTGTTGCCCAGGAGCATCACACCTATATCGCAACGTTGCTGAACGAGCAACCACTTTTCGATACAACCTCTGTTGAAGAAGAAAGCACAGCCGAAGAAATCGATCATGCCAATGAAGAACCGACATGGAGAGCTTGGGCTACAGTTGAAAACTATACTTATGGAAAAGATCGCGGGAGTATTCCCATGATCACTGACCTTAACGCTCTTCATCCTTATTTCCGGGATCGTATTCAGGAGCTCATGGAAGTTGCAAAGAAGCAAGGTATCGAGCTCGTGGTGGTGGAGTCATTCCGGACACATGCAAAACAAGCGGAGTATTTTGGAATGGGCCGAAAATATACGCGCTCGAAAGGCGGCAACTCGAAACATCAATATGGCATGGCGGTTGACCTCGTTCCAATTGTGGATGGCAAAGCCGTTTGGGACAACACAGTGCTGTGGCGAAAAATCGGAGTAATCGGGGAACGGCTGGGGTTGCGTTGGGGCGGCCGCTGGAGAGCTCCCTATGATCCTGCTCATTTTGAATGGAGCGGAGGATTGACCACAATGCAATTATCCAAAGGCTTACTTCCCACCGTGCCAAAATCAAAAGCCGCGTTCTATCCATGTTTACATGACGAGATCGAGATCCTTCAACAACATTGGGCAGCTTGGGAAGTGGAGCAGTCGGTGTTTGCTAAGAACGCATTTCCAACTGCTGTGAGTGGAATAGGCCAAAGACCGTAGCTGGGAACGCAGATGCCGGGTTGTCAGGAAGCCGGATACCAGATCGTGATAAATCCGTTCTTAAATCGATCACAGCTGCAAGGATGAATCTTGAGTACTTTTTTGGTTCCCGGCCAACCGCAACCCGGTACCTGATTTCACTTGTCTTTCAGAATTCTCATTTCTACTCTCCTATTGAGAGCTCGCGCTTCAGGTGTCATTTCGTTTCGTAGAGGTTGAGCCCCCCCGAACGCCTTTGTCTTCACGCGTGATTTTGAAATGCCTTTCGTCACGAGATATTTCTTCACGGCCTCAACACGCTCCTGTGACAACTTCACATTGGCTTCGGGAGATCCTACATTGTCTGTATGACCTTCGAGTTGAATGACGATCTTCGGATTTTCCTGCATCATCACCGCAATTTCATCGAGCTCCTGAAATGACTCTGCTTCAATTTCAGCTTTGCCTTGCGCGAAGATCAAATGATTGAGGCGAATGGTTTCGCTTGAAGGAACGAGCTTAATGTCGCGTACCAGCCTTTTGTCTCCGTCAATGTCTTTCGGATCAACAATTACTGTCTTCGGATTGTATCCTTTTGCTTCGGCAGTGATCTGGTAGCGAGCGGTGCCGAAGATCTGAAACGAAAAAGTGCTGTCATCAAAATTTCCGTGAATGCTTCCAGTCGGAATGCTGCTGTAGTGGATCACAGCGCGAATGCCTTTGTTGGTCCTGGCATCGGTTACTTTGCCAGATGCAAGCATGTCAGCATCCTGCGCTGTCGCCAGCGAACACGCTACTCCAAGCAAAAAGCAAACACAGAGTGGGGACTTCACGATCCTAATTTAGGAATCCCATAGAACAGATCAAAGCTCAGCCGGTCATGCGGCTTTGCGCGATGAAGGCCGCGTGACTTTCTGAAGCCATTGGACCGACTCATTCCAAAGGCTATCGCGCATGTTCTTTCTGAAGTACCCAAAATGCCCGATTGATTTTTGCATCACCTCTTCTGGCTTAAGCTGCCAGTGACTCCACTTCAGATTGGCGTAGTGCTTCATCAGGTCTTTAACGGCCAACGGAGGCGCTATGTCATCATCGGAAAAGCTGATCATGAGTGCCGGAGGGGTAAGCGCATGAAATCCCGGTTCATCCTCAGGTGATTCTTCAAAAACATATCGATCAGTTTTTGCCCATCTCGCCCATTGCAATGCAACGCCTCGTGGAAGATCTTCGAACAATCCGAATTTCTTCGCAGGAAAATATCCAGCTATCGCAGTAGAGATCGGCAAAAGCAAATTCCAGAAAAACGTAAGCTTGAGTTTGCGCAGACTTCCAGAGAAATTTCCGATGAATGGCGTTTGAGAGCCGACCATCAAAAATGCATCTACTTTTTTTGACAGTCCAGAAAAACCGGCAAGTTGTCCGCCAACACTATGCCCGATCACGATTACCTTCGACTCGCGATGGCTTTGTAAGATATTGTGCAGCATCGAATGATAATCGCGCGAACCCCAGTCTTTCATTGATGCACTGAAGCCGCGCAAACTTTTTGGACGTGATTCTCCTACACCGCGATAATCATACGTGTAAACAGTAAAACCTTGCTCAGAAAGGAACGAAGCAAAATCGAAGTAGTATTTCTGTTTTACGCCTGTGGCTGAGTTGATCAGCACAACTTTATCGTTGGGTTGATCGGGAGAAAAACGATTAGCATTCAATACATAGCTATCGGTCGTTACGATTCGCAGCGACTCTTTCATTGTTTAACGGGGTTATTAGCCGTATAGAACTCAGCAAGGCATCACTAGGTTGCGTTTGTAACCGAAATGGTGAAGAGCGAAGGTTAATGCAACTTCGTACTAAGGGGAACGTAAATTGAAGATTTTGCTTATCGGAATCGGGAATCAGCCATGGGGCATTAGGAATTAGACGAGTAAAGTGAAGATCTCGCTGAAACTCATGATGAGTTTTTTACTCCATTTGCCTACTGCCTACTGTTAAATATCAAACTCAATCGTCTCCCCTACGCCAAACGACTTACCACCATCTTTCGGCTTAGGCTCTGGCCGCAGCTTAGGAGTTACTTCCTGCCTTTCCATTTCGGCCCCTTCGGTGACCTCAGGCCTGCGGCTTTCTGGCTTTCTTCGATGGGAGTTTCGTCACTTTTTTCGCTTCGACTTTCCCCGAAGAGGTTTTGCTGCTCGACTTAGCAACAGGGGACCGCTGGCGCGGTCAACCGCGTGCTGATTGCGTTGATGGATCTCGAACCCATTAATTAAATATCAAACTCGATCGTCTCCCCTACGCCAAACGACTTGCCACCATCTTTCGGCTTAGGCTCTGGCCGCGGCTTAGGAGTTACTTCCTGCCTTTCCCTTTCGGCCCCTTCTGTGACCTCTGGGCCTGCGGCTTTCTGGCTTTCTTCGATGGGAGTTTCGTCACTTTTTTCGCTTCGCCTTTCCCCGAAGAGGTTTTGCTGCTCGACTTTGATTTTTGGCTTTGGTTCTGGTCTTTGCTGGACTTGATACTTTGGCTTTTCCGGGGCTGCGAAGAGGTTTGCTTGCTCCCCGTCCTCGAGCCACTTGTTGTCTGCTGGCTGGATTGTTTCGAGCGCTTTTTTTTTTGGCGACTGAGAATCTTCATCCGATTCAGTCACCTCCTGTGATTCGTCCTCCTCACTGGCAAGACCTGTGTCTTCGTCTTGCACCAGGTTCACTTTCGTGACCTTGTACTCCGAGAGCCTGTTACCCAGCGCCTTCCATCCTTTCACATCCACAAGCTCATCGAGGCTGACCGTTTCCATTTTCTTCGGCTTGTCTTTCGCCTTCTGAACCTCCATTTCAATCTCCGGGCTTTCAACCGTGGAAACAACAACCAGGCGCGATCCGATCCCTTCAGAGATGAAACCGAATTCCTTGTCGGCTGTACTTGTCTCGATCATGAATCGCTTCACCATGTATTGCTTGCTCTCACCATCGACATACACCGCAGAGACAATTTTCTTCGGATTGAATTTTTCCACATGCATCGTCTTCTCCGGATCGTATCGGTTAGAGAGGTCGAAGTTGGTGATCTTGTAAGATCCATTGCGCATGAAAGCGATGATCTGATCGTCTCCATCAAACTTACCAAGCTTCCTTCCGCGACCATCTTTATTGAGTCGCCCGGCAGCTTCATCGTACCACAGGTCGATCTTGCTCAAGGTCGATGCACCTGCTTTCAGGAAATCAACTTTGCGCACCGGGTAATGCGTGATGGTATTTCCGCGCGAGCTTCTACCCTTCACTTCGAGCTCAGAAAAATCATATTCGAAAATCTTCTTTCTCGCGGTACTCGCAGGGCTCAGTTTTACTTCAACCACCTCAGCTTCACCGTTGGCATTGCCCGAAACGTAATGAAGTTTGGAATTCGGATGACCCTGTGTCAGATCATACTCTTTGTCGCGGGTCACGCCAGGTAAATTGAAACGCTTGGCGAATGTTTTACCGGATTTTCCGTCTGAGTAGATCACGTTATAGGTCATGCGATCATCACCTTTCTTCCAGACACCGACAAACATGATGTCCTTACCCATGAAACCTTTCTCCTGGATCTTCGACACCAGCGCTTTGCCGTCTTTGCGTATGGCGATTACGTTATCGAGGTCGGAACAATCACAGATGTATTCCGTTTTGTCGTCACGTTTCAATCCGTAGCCAACAAAACCATCGGCCCTGTTTACGTACAATTTCTGGTTGGACGCAATAACCTCTGTAGCGGATACCGACTGGAAACTCTTGATCTCCGTTTTCCGCTCGCGCCCCTTGCCATATTTCTCCAGCAATTTTTGAAAGTAAGCAATGGCATAGTCAGTCAGGTGACGAAGGTTGTGCTGCGTTTCCTTGAGTTCCCTTTCAAGGTCTTTCAGCATTTCGTCAGCCTTGAACGAATCGTAACGAGATATGCGTTTGATCTTGATCTCCGTCAACCTTACAATGTCATCGGTGGTAATCTCACGATAGAATTTCTTCTTGTGAGGTTTCAAACCTTTATCGATGCGGGCGATCACGTCCTCCCAGGTCTTCGCTTCTTCGATATCGCGGTAGATCCGGTTTTCAATGAATATCTTTTCCAGTGATGAAAAGAGGATCTTTTCCATCAACTCAGCTTTCCTGATCTCGAGCTCGCGTTTGAGCAAGTCGACCGTCTGCTGGGTGTTATACTTGAGGATATCGTTAACCCCCATGAACTGCGGCTTGTCTTCCACGATCACGCAGGCGTTAGGCGATATGCTGATCTCACAATCCGTGAAAGCGTAGAGCGCATCCATGGCAATCTCTGGCGACTGACCAGCCTGCAAGTGAATCACGATCTCAACATCCTTTGCCGTATTGTCGACCACCTGTTTCACTTTGATCTGTCCTTTTTCGCTGGCCTTCACGATGGATTCCATCAAAGAAGTTGTGGTTGTAGAGAAAGGTATCTCTTTAATAACCAGCGTCTTTTTATCAATGATGTCAATTTTAGCACGAACCTTGATCTTGCCGCCCCGCATACCTTGATTGTATTCGGTAAAATCGGCAATACCTCCTGTCGGGAAGTCGGGATAGATCTTTGGTTTCTTATCCTTCAATACATCAATCGAGGCTTTGATCAGTTCATTGAAGTTGTGAGGAAGGATTTTGGTTGATAAACCTACAGCGATACCCTCAACACCTTGCGAAAGCAAAAGCGGGAATTTTACCGGCAGTGTTACAGGCTCTTTTTTTCTTCCATCGTAGGACAGCTGCCATTCCGTTGTCTGCGGATTGAAGACGACCTCGAGGCCGAATTTTGACAGCCGTGCTTCGATGTAACGTGGAGCAGCGGCACTATCACCGGTGCGAATATCTCCCCAGTTACCCTGTGTTTCTATCAGCAGATCTTTTTGACCGATGTTGACGATCGCTTCACCGATGGACGCGTCACCATGCGGGTGATATTGCATGGAGTGACCGATGACGTTGGCGACCTTGTTAAATCTTCCGTCATCCATCTCTTTAAGCGAGTGCATGATCCTGCGCTGAACGGGTTTGAAACCGTCTTCAATGCGGGGCACTGCGCGTTCGAGGATTACATATGAAGCATAATCCAGGAACCAGTTCTGATAAAGACCGTCAAGGGCGACTGAATGGACAGCCTCACCGTTTCCATTTCCATTCTGCTGAACGTTGGTCGAGATGATGGTGGGCTTGCCGGTTTTCTTTTTGCTCATCTATAGGGTGCGTCTTTCTACTTTCTTTCTCTTTTAATGGCTTCAAGCTGCGTGCTGCAAGCTACAAGCCCCGCTGTGCTGCTCAACGGCCATTTCAATTATTCTAGCTTCCATCTGTGCGATGCTTCCTAATTCCTCGCCACTCAGCTTGGAGCTTGAGGCTTGAAGCTTGTAGCCTTCTACGCAACTGCATCTTCCGGCTGCTGCTCCAGGTCCACTTTCTCCTCCGCTCCTTTCTCTACTTTATCCAATTCGATTCTCAGGTTATCGATAATGAATTCCTGGCGATCCGGGGTGTTCTTGCCCATGTAAAACTCCATGATGTGCTGGAGGTTCGTGTCGTGGAGAAGAACGGGTTGAAGCCGGATGTCTTCACCGATGAAGTTTCCGAATTCGTCAGGCGAGATCTCACCTAAACCTTTGAATCGCGTGATCTCCACCTTCCCGCCAAGGGTTTGCATGGCCTTCTGCTTTTCGTCTTCGCTGTAACAATAGATCGTGTCTTTCTTATTGCGAACACGGAACAACGGTGTTTCTAGAATAAATACATGGCCGGCTTTTACGAGGTCGGGGAAGAATTGGAGGAAGAAGGTCATCAGCAATAGGCGGATGTGCATGCCATCAACGTCTGCATCGGTAGCGATGATCACCTGGTTGTATCGCAAGCCATCAAGGCCATCTTCAATATTCAATGCGTGTTGAAGGAGGTTGAATTCTTCGTTCTCATAAACAACTTTTTTTGTAAGACCGTAGCAATTCAATGGCTTTCCGCGCAAGCTGAAGACCGCCTGCGTTTCGACAGCACGTGATTTCGTGATCGAACCGGATGCCGAGTCGCCCTCTGTTATGAAGATCTGGCTTGCAGCTCCTTTTTCGTCCTTGTCATCAAAATGGAAACGGCAATCGCGAAGCTTCCGATTGTGAAGATTGGCTTTCTTGGCTCTTTCGTTAGCAAGCTTTTTGATCCCTGCAATTTCTTTTCGTTCGCGCTCCGACTGGATGATCCGCTTCTCAAGCGCATCCTTTACCGAAGGGTTCTTATGCAGGAAGATCTCGAGTTCTTTGGCAACAAAGTCACCGACATAGTTCTTTACGGAAGGCCCGTCAGGAGCCATATTCACCGAACCCAGTTTGGTTTTCGTCTGTGACTCGAAGACAGGCTCCTGCACGCGAACAGCGATCGCTCCGATAACGGATGCGCGAATGTCGGCCGCATCGTACTCTTTCTTACACACCTCGCGAATACCTTTCACGAGACCTTCGCGGAATGCAGCCAGGTGAGTTCCGCCTTGTGTTGTATTCTGACCGTTTACGAATGAATAGTATTCTTCACCGTATTGATTTCCATGCGTAAGCGCGAATTCGATATCGTTCCCGCGAACGTGGATGATCGGATATCGTAATTCTTCAGCATTGGTCTTTTGCTTGAGCAGATCGAGCAAGCCGTCTTTTGAAAAGAACTTGCGCCCGTTGTAGTTAATGGTAAGGCCGGCATTGAGAAACGCATAATTCCACATCAGGTCATCCAGATATTCCGGAATGAAGTGGTAATGCTTGAACATGGTTTCATCGGGCTCGAACTCGACAAGGGTTCCGTTCTTCTCATCGGTCTTGCCCTGTCGTTGATCGTTCGTCAAAATGCCTTTTTTGAATTCAGCGAGTTTTGTTGCTCCATCGCGGAAAGCCTGCACTTTGAAGTAATTGGACAACGCGTTCACCGCTTTTGTACCCACACCGTTCAATCCCACGGATTTTTGAAATGCGCCTGAGTCATATTTGGCTCCCGTATTGATCTTCGAAACTACATCCACAACTTTTCCCAACGGAATTCCGCGGCCGTAATCGCGAACAACAACCCGCGACTCGTTGATCGTTATATCGATCTGTTTTCCATAGCCCATCATGTGCTCATCGATACAGTTATCGACAACCTCTTTTACGAGCACGTAAATACCATCGTCTTTTGACGAACCATCGCCAAGCTTACCGATGTACATGCCGGGGCGAAGGCGGATGTGCTCACGCCAGTCGAGCGACCGGATGCTTGACTCATTGTATTCAATAGAGGGACCAGATGAAGCAGCTTTTGCCATACACTAAATCGGGATAGAATTAAGAAAGACCAACAGTTGAAAAAATCACTTCCGTTAGCGCTTAAAAAATGCGAATCTATACGAATAACGCGATTTTCAACGTCACTACCATAAATTGAACGTTGCGATGAACTACAAAATTCCGTGAAATCACAATCGATAACTTACTGATTATGAAAGACTCCGAAGTTTTGAATCAAACTACCTGTTTAATAAAAAATTTCCGGTATAAAAGATAGATCGGCCAGGCCGCAGCGGCCAAAATTACCAATAGAACACTTCCGTAGATGATGAAACCAATGTGAGAATAATCGAATCTGTCATTGTAAAGGCTGATGAGACTGATGGCGACTATCAGAAAGATGTTGATCGAAGTCACCAATGCATGCGCCCATACTCGCAGGTCCTCGTTTGACGCGAACATTTTACCGATGACATAAACTATCACATTGACGACAACAATGGCAAACACCAAAAGATAAAATAGCAGGTCTTTACCGATAGCGGTTGGCACAGCACCCGCCTGGATGACCAACTCCTCAGCCCAGCCCGCATATCCATATAACAGCCTGGCAAAGAGCGTCAAAACCGAAAGAAACCAAACCACTCGAAAAATCTTTAACACCATTGTTAGTACATTTGGGATGCAAATAAAACAAAAACCGCGTGAACCTGAATCCCATTGTGTTGTCGATCCCGATCTTTTTCATCCTGATCGGTATTGAGTTGTTGGTGGAGCGCTTTACACATCAGAAGCTCTATCGCCTGCCTGATGCTATCGCCAACCTCAGTTGTGGTATCACGTCACAGCTGTCAGGCTTGTTTCTCAAAATTTTTGGAATCGGCATTTATCAATACCTGTTCGAGCACTTCGCTTTTTTTACGTGGGAAAAAAACTGGCTCTATTGGATTGTGCTGATCTTGCTGGTGGACCTCGCCTACTACTGGGCACACCGGATGAGTCATGAGATCAATCTGTTTTGGGGCGGCCACGTGGTTCATCATCAAAGCGAAGACTACAATCTATCGGTTGCGTTGCGCCAAAGTTCGCTTCAGGTTGTTTGGACGTTCGGATTCAGTTTGCCAATTGCTTTTCTCGGATTCCACACCCTCGACTTTGCGCTGATCGCTGCATTCAACACACTCTATCAATTCTGGATCCACACCGAGACCATCAACAAACTTCCCCGTTGGTTCGAATTTATTTTCAACACGCCCTCTCATCACCGTGTTCATCATGGACGTGATCCAAAGTACATCGACAAAAACCACGCTGGGTCACTGATCATCTGGGACAGAATGTTTGGAACATTTCAGGAAGAAGAAGAGAAACCTACCTACGGAATCACCAAACCTATCAACAGCTGGAACGCAGCGTGGGCAAACGTGAGCCATTATGCGGAGATGGGCAACGATTTAAAAAAGATCCGCAAATGGACAGACAAGATAAAATACCTTTTCATGAAACCCGGTTGGCTTCCGGATGAACTCGGTGGCTATCGGCCCGCGCCTGCGGTGGACAAAAGTGCGTATAAGAAATATGAAACACCTTCTCCCCTTTCGCTCAACTTATACGTACTTTTTCAGTACGCACTTTGTTTGGTTGGCACTTCAATTTTTCTTTTTAGGGCGAAAGATTTCGATCTCGGCCAAAAGGCTTTCATCACCATATTGATCACGATCGTGGTAGTGAACTGCGGGGTGTTGTTTGAAAACCGACCGTGGGTAAAATGGTCGGAGTGGTTACGGATAATTGCCTATCCAATGATCCTGGCCTACTACACGTATATTTTCAGCTGGCCGATCTACTGGCATGCGGTAGCTGGACTTTATCTGATCATTTCTTTTTCCTGGTTTTATTCTCTTCAGAAACAACATGCGCAGATTCAGGTCGCTTAGCTCGTTAACCGTTGCCCTTTTGTTTCTATTTGGATGTGGAAAAGATCTTCCCGAATTGATTGGCATTGATGGTCACGCCTGGAAAGATGATCGCAACGGATGCGGTGGAAAACGCACTGAAATGATCACCGCCATCCAGTCGGAAAAAGAAAAGCTTTTGGCTCTCGATGAAGTAACAATCGTAAAAATGCTCGGCCGCCCTGATCGCAATGAACTGTTCAAACGCAATCAAAAATTCTATTATTACTTCCTCGAACCGTCATCCGATTGTAAAGGGGAAACGAATATGCACGCACGAAAGTTGGTAGTGAGATTCAATGCGATGGGCCTGGCGAAGGAAGTGTCTGTTGAATAGTAAGCGCGCCTATCGGGATTGGCCGTCACAGGCAAGCCTTTGCGATTTGCGTACCTCGCGTCTTCGTGTTAAAAATTTCCAACGCAAAGACGCAATGCGCGCGAAGGCCCGCAAAGAGTTCGAGCTTTTTATATCTTTGGGCGAAATTTTCAATCATGAAGAACATCGCAGTAATCGGCTCGGGAACGATGGGGAATGGAATCGCTCACGTGTTTGCACAAATGACCTACAAGGTGAGCCTGATAGACATTTCGCCTGACGCATTGAAGAAGGCATTGGCGACCATCGAAAAGAATCTCGACCGACAGCTCGCAAAGCAAGCCATCACCGAGGAAGTAAAGCGAGCAACTCTTCAAAATATCATCACCCATACCGACATCAAAGCCGGAGTTGCGAATGCCGATCTGGTTGTGGAAGCTGCAACTGAAAATGCCGATCTCAAGCTGAAGATATTTAAAGAGATCGATGAGGCTGCGCCTGCAAACGCAATCCTCGCTTCCAATACGTCATCGATTTCAATCACCAAGATCGCCTCGGTGACAAAACGCCCCGACAAAGTTATCGGCATGCACTTTATGAATCCGGTACCGGTGATGAAGCTCGTTGAAGTAATTCGTGGCTACAGCACAAGTGACGCTGTGACCAATCAGGTTATGCATGCGTCCAAAGCGCTCGGAAAAATTCCGGTGGAAGTGAACGACTATCCAGGCTTCATTGCGAATCGCATTTTGATGCCCATGATCAACGAGGCCATATACTCTTTATACGAAGGTGTTGCCGGAGTCGAAGAGATCGACACGGTGATGAAACTCGGGATGGCCCACCCGATGGGCCCCCTGCAGCTTGCCGACTTCATTGGCCTCGATGTTTGTCTTTCAATATTAAACGTGCTGTTCGAAGGATTCGGAAATCCTAAATATGCGCCATGTCCATTGCTGGTAAATATGGTTCAGGCAGGACATAAAGGGGTGAAAAGCGGAAGCGGGTTTTATGCCTATACTTCTGGCAGTAAGGATTTAGTTGTGGCAGAACGATTCAAAAAGTAGGCGCTAGCCACGGGTTTCCGGTTGCCAGGAATCCGGCAGCCCGGTCAGACCACTCTCCCGCTATTGTTCTTCTTCAGCAGGTCTCTGATCTCACTCAGTAGCTCGACCTCGGGTGGCACTTGAGCCGGTCCTGCTGGTTTGGCTTCTTCCTTGCGTTTCATAACGTTAATCGCCTTTACCATCAGGAAGATCACAAATGCAACGATGATAAAATCGAGCGTGGTGGCGAGGAATGAACCGATCTTTATTCCCGGCCCGATTTCCATTGTCCGCCAATCGCCCCCGGGCATGACTGGATTGATCAACGGCATAATGATGTCATTGACCAATGATGTAATGATTTTGCCGAAAGCGCCTCCGATGATAACGCCAACCGCCAGGTCGATAACGTTTCCTTTTAGCGCGAATTCCTTGAATTCTCTTAACATATATGATGGACTAGCGAAATTAAAAGTTAGCAAAACCGTCAGACAGAGGAAAGTACAAGTTCTTGGCTTTTTACCAACTTGTTTATTTCTCTTATCTTTTCACTGGATAAAACAGTATGCCACCAAAGAACGGGAAGAGACAAAACTCCACTTCCACATCTGCGCAAAAATCAACCCGGATATCCAAGCCGAAGGCACTAACTCCTGCCGCACTCGAAAAACTCCGCCACAGTAAGCGACAGCTTGACATCGTTTTGAATGCTGCCCATATGGGTATTTGGGAATGGGATCTGCAAACCGGCAAAGTGGACTGGTCCGGTGAAGTCTTTGACATTTTTCAGCTCAGCAGTAAAACGTTTTCGCGGTCGTTTGAAACTTATATGAACCTGGTTCACCCTGACGACCGCGAACACGTAGTGAATTCTATGCAGGCAAGCATGGCCTCTGGAAGAAATTATTTTATTCATTACAGGATTGTTCGCGGTGACGGGGCGATACGATGGATCGAAGTCTACGCCAATATCTCCCGGGGAAAAAAGGGCCAGGCCGTGCGAATGACCGGAACAATCCAGGATATCACGGAAAAGAAATCCATTGAGCGTGAGCGGGAGGATTGGAAAACACGACATGAGCTCATCTCGTCTTCAGCCGGTTTAGTGATCTACGATTACGATATCGATAGCGGCAACATTGTGTGGAGTGGTAATAGCGACACAGTTCTCGGTTACCAACCTGAAGAACTTGGCGATATCCATAACTGGACACTGCTGATACATCCGGATGACCGCGCGGAGGTGTCCACTTTGTTTTCGAAGGCGCGGGAATTGAATAGGCCTTATGACGTCTATTATCGATTCCGAAAAAAAGACGGCAGCTTTTGTTATATGCACGACCGGGGGGTCTTCCTTCCGGGAGCAGATGGCAAAGCTGCGCGCATGCTCGGCATGATGAATGATGTTTCGGAGCGCGTACAGGCTGAAGAGTCGTTACGCGAAAGTGAACAACGCTTTCGAATCCTCCAGGAGGCTTCATTCGGAGGTATCGGACTCCACGATAAGGGAAAGATCATCGATTGCAACCAGGGTTTATGCAATCTGACCGGTTATTCATATGACGAGCTCATAGGAAAAAATGGCCTTACGCTGATCGCTCCCGAATGGCGCGACTTCGTGATGGAGCGGATCCTAAGCGACTACGACAAGACGTACGATGTGGAAGGGGTCAGAAAAGACGGCAGTAAATATTTTCTCGAGATACGGGGGAAAAACATGCCGCACGCAGGTTCCACCATTCGTGTCACCGAATTTCGTGACATCACCAATCGCAAGGTAGCTGAGGCAAAAATGGTTGAGCAGAATACCAAGCTTTTTGCCGTAGCGGAAGAGCTTCGCAGGAAGAATCACCAGCTCCAGGAATTTACCCAGATCGTTTCTCATAATCTTCGCTCACCGGTAGGGAATATGCTGGCATTACTCGGCTTTTATGATGCCGCAGAAAATAACGAAGAGCGCGGGGAGTACATTGCATTGCTCCGGGAGTCGGCAACTACCACGCTAATGATGCTGAACGAGCTCAACGAAGTGCTCAAGATAAAGCAAGACCGTAACATTCCGAAGCAGGAATTGCTTTTCAGTTTAGTGTTTCAAAAGGTGACAACGATGCTGAACGCGCGTATCACCGAATTAAAAGCGGAAGTGCTCGCGGATTTTTCAAAAGTAGATTCGGTATTGTATCCGGGCATTTACCTGGAAAGTGTTATGCTTAATTTACTCGACAATGCTTTGAAGTATCACGCTCCGGGCCGCACTCCGCGTATCAAATTCGAAACTTACAAGAATGCAGAGGGCAATTTGATATTATCCGTGAACGACAATGGTTTGGGCATCAACCTGGAACGGTATGCGCATCAGATCTTCAAGTTGAGAAAAACGTTCCATCACCATCCCGAAAGCCGCGGGATAGGCCTTTTTATGATCAAAAGTCAGGTAGAAGCGATGGGTGGTGAAATAAGTGTGTCGAGTATTGAAGGGAGCGGAACCACTTTTTTTGTTAACTTTAATAAACACCAAAACGATGGGCAGTAAGGCTCCGATCATTGCACTCGTAGATGACGATAAGATCTTTCAGCTTACCGCCATGAAAACGATCAAGGCCACCGCCATCACAGATGCCGTGTTGCAATTTGAAAATGGCGAAGACGCGCTCCAGTTCATTCGCGAAAATTCTGCCAACTCCGATTCCCTGCCCGACTATATTTTCCTCGACATCAACATGCCATTGATCGATGGATGGATGTTCCTCGAAGATTACGATTCGTTAAAACAAAGTCTTTCAAAACCAATCAACATTTATATGGTAAGTTCCTCGATCGATCCACGGGACATCGAGCGCGCCAAAAAAAATCAGAATGTGAAAGGATATGTAGTGAAACCTGTTACGCGGGAAAAATTTATTGAGTTACTGAAGAATGCTGCGTAGCTTTTACACTCCGTCATTGTGAGGTGGTTCGAGCAACGCGAGAACTAACCGAAGAATCTGTAGTGGCAGTCGCGCTGATCGACCCACCAGGCTGCTAACGCTCATCATCACCTGTGGCCGCAGATTCTTCGCAAAGCCTTCCTGCGGAAGTGCATGCTCAGAATGACGGAACACGTTTACTTTATTTTACCACATTGAGCGGATTCTTCAACCCGGAATGATCGGTAAGCTCTACGCCTGCGCTGCCAATGAACATCTCGGCATCGATCCTGATGGGAATTCTGTTCTTGTCGTCTGAGAAATAAGCGGTGATTGAATTTTCACCATCGAAGAGTTTATTGTCGGGCATTACGGGTTTGAATACAAGCGTTCTCACCTTCCCGACTTTGGTCTTGATGGTTGCCCGCCCTTTATAAATCACTTTGAGGTTATAAAATTCATCTTCGAAGAATCCTGATATTTTTACTGTATCGCCCACCTGTGTATTTGATAAATCCATGGTCCGCAGGTAAAGAAATCCGGCAATCATATCGCGAACGTGCGCTGGTGCATCGTAGAATATCGGTTCCTTATATTTACCTGTTTTGCGATCGGCCGTCCTTACTTTGATCTTTCTGTTTTCATGATCGAAGAACGTTTGCTCGTCTTTCCGGTAATTACCTTCACGGATCTTGCGATAAAATAAGTGTGGCAGCAACGAAGATGTGTCGATGTAAGCTCCGAATTGATCTTCCACATCAGAAACCCAGTTCACCAAACCGACTGTTTCTGCAAAGACGTCTACCTTGAAGCAGTCGCGGTGGTTTAATTTGAAATAATTGGGATGGATCGTAGCGCTTCCGCGTCCTACGGTGAAAATGCCGTAGGTCATCTTAAACTTCAATACTTCTCCGCGTGTAAAACTGTCGTTTTTTACGGGCGGATAGAGATCATTCCGCTCAGACACAAAGCCGGTGAGAAGCAAAAAAGAGATGAATACCGTAAAAAGTCGTCTCATCAAACTAACAGCAACCCAAATTTAAAACATTCTTTATTAACCCGATGTGAAATCCACGCCATCCGACAACGCTCAATTTTGACCTTCAACAATGAAGCCAGAATGGGCGGATGTCTCCGCATGTGCCTGCTGCTCAACGGTTAGACCGAAACCCCGTTGTCGCGTAAAGCGTCATTAAGCGAAGTTTTCTTATCGGTGCTTTCTTTTCTTTTACCGATGATCAATGCACAAGGCACCTGGTAATCTCCTGCCGGAAACTTTTTCGTATAGGAACCCGGGATAACTACGGAACGTTCGGGGACGTAATTTTTATATTCAACTGGCGAATTTCCGGTAACATCAATGATCTTTGAACTGCCCGTAAGCACTACATTTGCACCGAGTACGGCTTCTCTCCCAATACGGACGCCCTCGACAATAATGCAGCGCGAACCAATAAAGGCATTATCTTCCACGATCACCGGTGCCGCTTGAACCGGCTCGAGCACCCCACCTATTCCAACACCACCGCTAAGATGTACGTTCTTGCCGATCTGCGCGCAACTTCCAACGGTAGCCCAGGTATCAACCATAGTTCCCTCATCGACAAAAGCTCCAATATTTACATAAGAGGGCATCATGATCACACCCTTGCTGAGGAATGAGCCATGACGCGCAATGGCATGCGGAACAACGCGAACGCCAAGCGCCTTATAGTTGCGCTTAAGTTTGATCTTGTCATGAAATTCAAACGGTCCGACTTCGATAGTCTCCATCTGTTGAATAGGAAAATACATGATCACCGCTTTCTTGACCCACTCGTTTACCTGCCATCCATCGGCAATGGGTTCAGCAACTCTGATCTCGCCTTTATCGAGTTTTTCCACCACGGTGCGAATCGCAGATTGGGTTGACGCCTCCTGGAGCAAAGTTCTGTTCTCCCAGGCGCGCTCGGTGATTTCCTTCAATTCCATTTTATAATGCCTTAATTGTATTTTGCATGAAAAGGCAATATTAATAATTAACTATTAACGGTAATACACTTGATGGCCGAAATCAAAAGGAGGATCGTGCTGGCATCTGTGCTCAAACCGGTGAACGACACCAGAATGTTTGAGAAGCTTGCTTTTTCCCTGGCGGCTGTCGAGAGATATGAGGTTCACGTCATAGGATTTCCATCAGGTCATTCTGCGGACGGTCGCGTGACAATCCATGCACTGCCAAATTTTTCAAGGCTGTCGTGGCAGCGGATCAAGGCGTCCTGGCACGTGCTTTTGAAATTTATTCAGCTCAAGCCTGCATTGATCATCATCACAACACATGAGCTTCTGGTGACGGCCATCATTGCTAAGCTTATTACGGGAAGCAAGCTGATGTACGATGTGCAGGAAAATTATTCTCACAACATACGTTATACTCATACGTTTCCTTCCATCGTTCGTTTTCCCACAGCCATCTATGTGAGATGGAAGGAAAGGCTGTCCTCTTTTTTTGTCGACCATTTCCTTCTTGCTGAAAAGATCTATCAGGATGAATTGCCTTTTGTAAAAGGACGGTCTTCGATCTTCGAAAACAAAGCGCGAAAACCAATGCAAAAAAGGAAGGCCACGTTAAACGAAATGAAGCTCCTGTTCACGGGTACGCTGTCGCGAAGCACGGGCGTCTTCAAGGCAATCGAACTCGCTGTAAAAATGCATGCGATCGATCCCTCCGTTACGCTGACGATCATCGGATATTGCGCTATACGCGGTGAACTGTCAGCGCTTCAATCACAAATTGAGAAATATAACTTCATTCATCTCATCGGGGGCGATCGACTCGTGCCCCACGATGTGATCCTTGATGCGATCTTAACTTCTAACGCGGGCATTATCGCCTATGAATACAGTCAGGTCACCCATCAAAAAACCCCGACAAAACTCTATGAATACCTGGCTTATCAACTACCGATCATCATTACGTCAAGACCCACGCTGTGGTCTGAGTTATGCCGCCCTTTTCATGCAGCGATAACGGTTGACTTCGAACAACCGGATGCAGCGGAGGTCGTGCGTGCACTCAAAACACAAGATTTTTATACTTCCCTTCCTTCTGATATGCATTGGGAATCAGAAGAAAACCGCCTCCAAAAGCTGATTTCAATCGTATTAGATTAGAAACGCAAAAAAATTGTGATAAAATAATATAAACAATTTTTTAGGCCCGTCTAAACTTTTATTTTTGCTACGCGTAGACGAACCAGGCACCGGCCGAAATTCAAAGTATTAGTATGCTGACACTCACGGAAGAAAACTACCTCAAAGCGATTTACCGGTTGTCGGAAGGCGGCACGAAATCCGTGCTGACGAATGAAATCGCGGAGTCGATGAGTACGAAAGCGGCATCGGTCACTGACATGGTGAAAAAGCTTTCGCTGAAGAATCTCATCGGCTATGAGAAATATTATGGCGTTACCATTACGCGACAAGGGAAAGCCGAGGCCTTGATGGTGATCCGTAAACATCGCCTTTGGGAAACATTCCTTGTTGATACATTGAATTTCACCTGGGACGAAGTCCACGATGTAGCCGAACAGCTTGAGCACATTCAATCGGATCTGCTCATTGAAAAGCTGGATGAATTTCTCGGGTTCCCCACATCCGATCCACATGGTCATCCGATTCCCGACAAGAACGGAAAGATCAACATGGTAAGTCAGCTTCCGCTGTCAGAATCGCCCGGCAGCAAGAAACTTGTGGTGCGTTCGGTGAAAGATGGCTCAGCGTCATTTCTTCAGTATCTCAGCAAGATTGGAATTTATATCGGTGCGCGTGTTGTGATCCTTGAAAAAGTCGAGTTTGACGGCTCGTTGGAGATCCTGATTGACGGAAAAAAGAAGGTATTCATCAGTCGTGAGGTGGCGCAATCGCTGTTGGCAAATTGAGCTTAAAGCAAAAAGCTAAAAGCCGAAAGCTTGTGTATCCCGGAATCGATATCGAACATCAATGATTACAAACATGTAAAACATAGCGAGAATAACATCATTGAGTTGCCTCAACTAGCGTTGAACGGTTCGATGTCTTTAATATTTACCGCAAATTAGAAATAATAACGTATGGTAGAAAATACATTACAAAGAAGATCGCTGAGCGAGGTAAATGCCTCGATCGATGTGACGCAACGCCACGGATGGCGGAAGGTCCTTGCGTTCATGGGACCAGCCTACCTGGTGAGCGTAGGATACATGGACCCAGGCAACTGGGCTACTGACATTGCCGGTGGAAGCCGATTTGGCTATGCCTTGATCTGGGTGCTTTTGATGTCGAACATCATGGCGCTTCTGCTGCAAAGTTTGAGCGCACGGCTCGGCATTGTTCGACAGCTCGATCTCGCTCAGGCATCGCGAAAAACGTATAGCCGTCCCGTTAACTTTGCGTTATGGGTATTGGCTGAGATCGCTATTGCCGCGTGCGACCTCGCTGAAGTACTCGGCATGGCGATCGGACTTCAATTGCTTTTCGGACTGCCGCTCATCTGGGGTGTAAGCCTCACGGTGCTTGACACACTCCTGCTGCTTTTCTTACAGAGTTACGGTATGCGCAAGATCGAAATGTTCATCATCGGACTTGTGGCAATCATCGGTGGCGCGTTTTTCATTGAAATGGTGCTGGCCAAACCCAACATCGGTGAATTGGCGGTTGGATTCATCCCTTCATTGCCAAATGATACGGCATTGTACATCGCTATAGGTATCATTGGTGCAACGGTAATGCCACACAATCTTTATCTGCACTCTTCCCTCGTGCAGACAAGGCGCATCGACACCTCTTCGCGCGGTGTATGGACCGCCATCAAATACAATTTCATCGATTCGGCTATCGCGCTGAATGCTGCATTCTTTGTGAACGCTGCTATTCTGATTCTTGCGGCATCTACGTTTTTCAAAGCGGGAATGTTCGAAGTGGAAGATATTCAGGATGCCTACAAATTCCTCACTCCCCTCCTCGGAACACATTGGGCTTCCATCCTGTTCGGTGTTGCGCTTGTATGTGCAGGACAAAGTTCAACCATTACGGGAACACTTGCCGGGCAGATCGTGATGGAGGGTTATCTCAATTTGCGCATAGCCCCCTGGTTGAGACGTTTGATAACCCGCATCATCGCGATCATCCCTGCGTACATTGTGATTCTGTTGTATGGTGAATCACAAACTGGCGAAATGCTCGTATTCAGCCAGGTGGTGTTGAGTTTGCAACTTGGCTTCGCGATCATTCCACTCATTCACTTTAACAGCGATAAAAAAGCAATGGGTGAATTTGTGATCAAACCCTGGGTAAAAATTGCTGCGTGGGTTATTGCGCTGGTGATCGTATCGCTCAACGTAAAACTTGTCTTTCAGGAAGTAACAAACTGGCTTGCATCAGCGGGTGACGATGCGTGGATCGTTTGGGTCACCGCTGTGCCCGTTTGCCTTGCCGCAGGATTTCTGCTGTTGTACATTACATTCAAGCCCCTTATTGAGAAACGCAGGGATGAACGCGAGTCCAAGATCCCGCACGGGGGTGCAATTGCACTCGACATTCCGGAGAAGGCATCTTATAAACGAATTGCAGTGGCGATCGACTTCAGCAAAATGGACAGCATTACCATTCATAGTGCAGTTTCTCAAGGCGGGAAAGATGCGAGCTATCTTTTGCTTCACGTGGTTGAAACCGCAGGCGCCATGGTGTATGGAAGCGATATTGAAGACCACGAGTCGTCAAAGGATTCAGACGCGCTGACCAGTTACAGAAGTCAGCTTGAGAAACTTGGCTACCAGGTTGAAATGAAAATCGGTTACGGCAATCCGAAGCGCAGACTTCCAGAATTGGTCAATGAATACAACGCTGATCTGCTCGTTATGGGAGCGCACGGCCACGAGCTCATGAAAGACCTGATCTTCGGAACAACGGTAGACACGGTTCGGCATCGCGTGAATATTCCGGTGTTGATTGTACGAGGTTAGTTTTTAGTCGTCAGACCGCATGAAGTGATCAGACGACAGAAGGGATGACCACCGCCTGTACAGCCTGCGATCACCCCTGTTACCCTTGATCGAATAGAATACTGTCGGATTTGGAAAACGTTACAGGCATTCAAAAATTTTCCAACAATGCCACAGGAAAATTCCGACAACAGTCTGCAACAGCGATCGTTCCGGAACTTTCTGTCGTTTCAGACGTGAATAGGTTTCTCCATCGGCTCGGAGCGTCTTTGGGTAAGTAGATAAGTTCGCTGTCGGGAATGTTGTCGTCCTCGGATGATTTCGCCCGAAGCGGAACTAGAACAACTACCCAACGGCTCTGGAAACACCTTGCGTAAGCAACAGTGAAAGCCTCCTTACCTGAAGTTTGCAATGGAATGTAGTTGCCCGCGATGAACAGGTCGTTATTGATTTTACGCCAATTGAGCGTAACGAAAGTCACCCACAGCTTTTCGATTCCGGCCAGGCGGTGTTCGGCAAGCAGCCCGGCAACGGGCACTGAATTTCCTTGAGCGGACTTTATTTTATGCAATAAAGTTTTTCTCAAATCATAGTCGATCACGCGCCTGTTGTCGGGGTCAACAAAGCTCAAATCCCAAAGTTCCGCGCCTTGATAAGTATCGGGAATTCCCGGAGCCGTAATTTTAATCAATGTTTGTGCGATCGAGTATTTGCTTGCAACGTTGCCCACGGATTGAAAAAAAGGAACGAACGTTCTGAGGAACTCGCTTTCAGGCTCAAGAATTGAGCGGACAAATGCTTTGCATCCGCTTTCGTATTCTTTGTCAGGAGACGTCCAAGAACTGAACGTTTTTGCTTCACGAAGAACTTTTTCTTCGAACAACATAAGTCGGTCAAGGAACATTTTATCAATCTGGCTGCTGTGGGGAAATCCGCCCAGAATAGATTGATAAATGTAGTATTCGTCATTGTCAGACGGTGCAAATATGCCGGTAGAAGTAGTCGTTTTGAATTTTCTGTTAGTCGAACGCCAGGACTGCACGAGTGAAATCCATTCTTCCGGAAAATCGCAAAGCACATTTACCCGAAGTCGTGCATCTTCGCCTCGCTTGGTATCGTGAGTTGCCGTTGCATTGAGAGATAGCGGTGTGGCCAGTTGCCTGTCAGCCATTTTCCGGTGAAACGCAGTTACACTTATTCCCAGAGACGAGGGCGTATCGCCTACTTCGCCATGGGAGATAAGCGCATTAAACTCATAAAAGGTTGTGTCTTCAACTCCTTTCGCGGTTAACGGGCCAGTGAACTGCATCATACGTTTCAGAAATTTCAATCCTGATCCGCTGTTGCTTTCAAAAATCAATATCCGCAGACCTTCAAGTATTTGTGCTGCTCCAGGTGTGGTTCCCAACGCTCGTTCAAAGGCATGCTGCATAACTTGACGGGAGTCTCCCGTGAGCGGCAAGGTGATTGGATAAATGCGATAGACAGGCATCGCGATCATTAACGCTGCGACTGCGTTCTTTGCCTTTTGTCGATCCAGGTAGCCGGGCAGTTCAAGCGAGATGTAGAGGTCAACCAGGTTGTTCCACTCCCCTGCCATATAGTTTTCGAGGATCAACGTTTTATTTTTATTAACGATGTCTTTGTAACTCGCCAAATCCGGCCTCAGCTCGTGATAATATGCTAGTAGCTTTTTTGCGCCATGGCGATTCGTGATCAACTGGCTCGTGGTAGAGAGAAATTCGTACCCACTGGTGCCCTGCAAAGGCCAGTCGACCGGTAAAATTTCTTTTGCCTCAAGAATTTTTTCCGCAATGATATAGCAATCGTAGCCAAAAAGCTGACGCAGGCGAAGGATGTACTCTACAGGGTCGTACAAACCATCGATATGATCTATCCGGAGACCTTGAATGAGATCATCAGCATACAATTGATGTATAAAACGATGATAATCTTCGAACACAAAAGGGTCTTCCATTCGAAGGCAGACCAATTCATTCACGGTGAAAAACCTGCGGTAGTTTATCTCGTGAGCTGTGTCTTGCCAAAACGTGAGCAAATAATATTGCGAATGGATGACTTCCTCCAGGCACTGCGGAGATTGATTTAGTTGTGTTATGGAATCGATGACGCTCGCACTCACTTCATCATCAGCAAGCATTTCCGACAATATACTGCGTTTGCGATCCGTCCATTGTTGCAACGGCAAGCCTGCCAGTGCTGTCAAACGCCTGTCAAACTCCGCGGGTAAAATAAGTCGATAGGCCGAAACAGAGAGCGGATAGGCTGTGGACAGGTACCTGAGAACAAATCCACCATCATCATAATCTATGGCAATTTCCCGTTCAGCGATTGCCTGGTCCAAAGGTTTTCCAAGAAAGGGCACCTGTAATCGACCTTTCAAATCTGGCGATGAGTGATCCCACAGAATATCGAAGTAGTTATAAAATTCAGAATGGGGGCCGCGTTCCAACACATCCATCAGTCGTGAATTGGAAACATGAAAAGCCATGTGATTCGGAACAATATCCTGTATCCACGACATCTTCTTCGCACTCAACTTTTCACGAATGCGTTTCAGATCTTCGCGTGTTCCAATCTCCGGATTTATCTGATGCGGATCGATCACATCGTAGCCATGCGTACTTCCGCCCACAGCAGCAGTGATCGGAGATGCATATATCGTTGTAATTCCGAGATCATGCAGATAGTCGATGATCGATTCCAGATCTTTGAAAGTAAAGTCCTTGTGAAATTGAATTCGATATGTCGACCCCGGGATCTCCATCATGGCTCCAAGATGATTGCCGATTCTGCCTCCATGGTCAGTTTGTTGTTTGCAATGGTTGAGTGATGTAAACCCGCCCATTGCGCTGCGCATGAATCGAAAAATATAGTCGAATAGCGTGATGGTAACGGTATTGTTACACGCTCATGGTGGAAATTGAAAAGGATAATTTTTCGCTCACGCGATGCTATCCGTTCGAACGCAACAACATGCCCGTGTTCCATATCTACTGACTCGAGCGAGTCGCGAGTAAATGTTTGCCACGGTGGCAGTTTTCTGATGGCTATCAGGCGCGCATAGTAATCGATCAGAATTTTTGCTTGGGATTCCTCCACACTCCACGATAACTTGCAGGCATCGAACGTTTGCTGTGATTGGGGATCGGGTATTTCTCCAGCCCATCTGAAATAGCTGAATTCCTTTTTTCTTCCTTCTCGCACGGCTTCGACCAGTTTCTCATCCGTGTGGCTCACGAAATATTGAAATGGATTTTTCTCGCCATACTCCTCTCCCATGAAAAGCATAGGCACGTGTGGAGCAAGCAGGTACACTGCGGCAACAAGCTTGAGTTGTTCGAACGATAACGCACTTGTCAGTCTATCGCCCAAAAGTCGATTTCCTACCTGATCGTGGTTTTGGGCGAATACAACGAACTGGCTATACGCGTTGCCTGCCGATCTTCCAAAATGCTTCTTGCGGTGTTGTGAGTATTCGCCCGTATAGACGTATCCGCTGGTTATCGCCTTTTTCAAATGCCCGACTGTTCCAAAATCCTCATAATAGCCATCGGTCTCCCTTGTCACGAGGGCATGCAGCGCGTGGTGAAATTCATCCACCCATTGTCCGTCAAGTCCGTAGCCACCGACTGATTTGTCACTGATATACCTGGGGTTGTTGAGATCAAATTCGGCAATAAGAACTTTCCGCTTTCCTGTTTCATGTTCCAGGTTTCGCACGACACTTTCAAGTTCTTCGATAAAATGCGTTGCGCTGAAATCACAGATCGCATGGACGGCATCCAATCGCAGTCCATCGATATGAAAATCGCGAAGCCACATCAATGCGTTTTGCAAGAAGAAATTTCGAACGCCATCACACCATGCATCATCGAAGTTCAGCGCCTGGCCCCACACGCTTTTGTATTTTTCCGTGAAGTAAGGACCGTAGTGACCCAGATAGTTTCCTTCGGGCCCGAGGTGATTGTAGACAACGTCAAGGACCACAGCAATATCTTTTCGATGTGCCTCATCAACAAGCCGCTTGAGCATCTCAGCGCCACCATACGAGTGTTGAACAGCAAAAGGAAACACGCCATCGTAACCCCAATTCCTTTCACCTGGAAACTGCGCCACTGGCATAAGCTCGATTGTGTTGACTCCAAGTTTTTTCAGGTAATCAAGTTTAGTTGTCAAAGCACTGAATGTTCCTTCAGGCGTGAACGTGCCAACATGGAGTTCATAGAGGATCATTTCAGCGAGCGACAATCCTTTCCATTCATGGTCGGTCCAATTAAAATTGTTCGCTAAAACTTCGGAGGGCCCATGAACGCCCAGCGGTTGCGATCGGGAAGCCGGATCAGGAACCGGATCTTGAGAATCAATTGAATATTTATACAACGTTCCAGGCTTCATACCCGGAATTGAAATTTGCCAGTAACCGTCAGGCGTTTTGTTCATCAGGAACCTTTGATTGCCAGCAACTACTTCAGCTTTTTTTTTCTCCGGTGCCCAAACCACAAATCGCGTGGCCTGTTCACCGAATAACGAACCCACCTCGCGATACTTCATTTTCCGATTTCAAACTCCCATTTTCGAAACGACTCGTTTTAAAAAAATATGCCTTGATGACCGGCTGGTACTGATGAGATCAGGTACAAAGTTTTTAAGCGCATACAATAAATGAGGATGGCCATCGATGAACGCAACACAAACGGATCTTGATCACAAGCATCTCATTCTTTGCTTCAACATCCATCAGCCCAAGCGTTTGGCAGCCAGCGAAGACGGAGCACTACTCGATGAAAACAACGATCGGGTGATCATGGAGCGGATTGCCCGCGACTGTTACATTCCGATGAACCACCTGCTGCTTCGACTGATCGGCCAATACCCGCAGATCAAAATAAATTTTTCAATCTCCGGGATCGCGCTTGAGCAACTGGAAAAGTACGCACCCGAGGTGCTCGTTTTATTCCGAAAACTTGCCGACACCGGATCAGTCGACTTCCTGGCTGAGCCATATTACCATGGCCTGTCTTTCCTGTTCGATTCCGATGAGTTTGAAATTCAGATCCTTCAGCACGCGGAGAAACTTATTGAGCATTTTGGGGTGAGGCCGACAGTGTTCAGAAACACGCATCTGATTTACAATGACGAGATCGGCAAGCGTATCCACAGGATGGGATACCAAGGGGTAATCACCGAATTTTCATCGAAAGCGTTCGAAGGCAAAAGGCCGCATCAGATCTATGAGAGTGTAGAACAAGGGTTATACATCATGACCCGAGCCCGGAACTTGAGTGACGATATTGCATTTCGCAGTGGAACACAGTCGCACCACGTTACCGCTGATCAGATACTTACGCGGTTAGACGCGATCCATCAGGGGGAAAATCTCGTTCTCATTGGCGTTGATTATGAAACATTCGGAGAACACCGCAAGACCGAAACTGGCATTTTCACTTTCATCGAACATTTGCTATTGATGATCGCCATTCAGAAAACGTACACGATGGCAACGGCCGCTGAGATCGTAACTAAATTCTGTGCATTTGAGACCGTGAGCATTCCTGACCTTATTTCCATGTCGGGAAGTCCGATCGAGGCTTTGTTGCAATCGCCCAATCAGCGAACAGCGTTTCAGGCACTGGTCGCGCTGGAAAAACCGATCAAGGAATCTGGAGATCCTGAGATGCTGGAGCTTTGGCGCGTGCTTCAATCATGTGATCATTTTTATCACTTGTCTCCTCAGGCAGACGGTCACGGAACATTTTCGCCTTATCCGTCCTCGGATGAGGCTTTCAAGCGATACATGAATGCAGTCCACTATCTGCAGCAACATGTGGAACCCAGGGCTGAAGTTTCGCCAGAAAAACAAAACGAACAATCTGAAGTTGAACGAAGAACACTATCGACACCCTTATGGGCCCGGTCGAAATCACGCGCGGGTCATTCTTAAAGCATTTTTTTTTCCTGATCGAAAACTATGAAGATCTACCCCGGAAGCCCATATCCATTGGGCGCAACACCCGCCCCGGATGGCGTTAATTTTGCCTTATATGCAGACAATGCAACATCAGTTGAGTTGTGCCTTTTCGATTCACCGGAGCGGATTAAAGAATCCAGGCGGATTAAGTTTCTTGAGCGGTCGCATCAGATCTGGCATGCATTCGTCCCTGAATTGAAGCCCGGTCAGCTCTACGGATATCGCGTACATGGCCCCTATCAACCTGAAGAAGGTCACCGTTATAATCCGAACAAGCTGCTGATCGATCCGTATGCGAAAGCGATTGCGGGAACAATTCACTGGAACGATGCGCTTTTCGGTTACGAAGTTGGTAGTGATGATGAAGATCTTGGTATGAGCGAAAAAGACAGCGCACCTTTCATTCCGAAGAGCGTGGTTATCGATTCATCGTTCGATTGGGGCAACGATAGGCCTATGCGCATACCCTATCATCGATCGATCATCTATGAAACGCATGTCAGGGGATTTACGATGCGTCATCCTGAAATTCCGGAAAACATCCGTGGAACTTATGCAGCCCTTGCACACCCAGTTGCCATCGAATACTTGAAAAATCTCGGCATCACGGCTGTTGAACTCATGCCCGTTCACCATTTCGTTTCCGATCGACATCTCGAACAAAAAGGTCTTTCGAATTATTGGGGCTATAACACCATCGGATTCTTTGCACCGGATGTCCGGTATTCCAGTACC